>JABDDT010000007.1 GCA_013287475.1 Bacteroidota bacterium | reverse complement strand
GAATAAATATGAATTCTGGGAGACCGTTCTTACACATTTATCAACCGCCCTTGTATTAGGTTATGGCGGATATCTCACTTTGGAAAATAAACTAACACCAGGTGATGTTGTAATGTTTGTAACTTATCTCGACCGTTTATATAGTCCGATTGATAACCTGGCTACACTGTGGATATCCCTCCAGCAAAACTTCGTTTCGATATCGCGCGCATTCAAATTGACGGACCGGCCTGAAGAATCACGTGAAGGAAAAAATCTATTATTGAAAAATGGGGAAATTGAATTTAGGGAAATTGAATTTTCTTATACTCCGGACCGGAAAATTCTGGATAAGGTTTCATTTACAATCGAACCTGGGAGGATGACTGCCCTGGTGGGTCCTTCAGGAGCCGGTAAGACTACCATCATAGACCTGTTGTTAAAATTATATGTGCCAGATTCAGGGAATATTTTTATCGACGGACAAAATATTTCTAACCTGGACCCTGCAACTATCCGTAGACAAATAGGTATTATTTCTGCCGACGGCGCTTTATTTAATGGAACCATCCGGGATAATATTTCATACAAAAAACCTGATGCGGATATTCGGGAAATTGAAGAAGCAGTTGATGCTGCCGGTCTGGAACATACAGTGAAACGTCTTCCCCTACATTTGGAAACAAGAGTTGGCGAAAACGGAATCGGTCTATCTGTGGGTGAACGGCAGAGAATACAGATTGCAAGGATCCTGCTTGCCAAACCAAGGATATTAATTCTGGATGAAGCTACCGCAAACCTGGATTATGCGACAGAAGGCGAAATAAAATCCAGCATTGAAGAAATCCGGAAACAAAACACTGTAATCATAATTGCGCATCGGTTCTCCATGGTAAGAGATGCAGACCATATCATTGTGCTGGATGATGGTAAAGTGATCGAATCCGGCAAACCATCCTCATTAATCGCATCGGGTGGATGGTTCAGTGAATTTTCTAAAACCACAAAAGAGGAAAATAAAGTTTCAGAGGAAACAGAAGAGGATAATGATGAAGAATTTTCCGGTGAAGAATAAGTCTAAAAATACCCATTATGGTGCGATCCTGGTTTTTTTTCATTTTAATTCCCTTCACTTCTTTTTCTCAGGCACAACAAATCAATTCCTTTGATATATGTGTATATGGTGCAAGTTCCGGTGGAGTAATTGCGGCATATTCAGCCAGCAGACTCGGAAAAAAAGTCATCCTGATTTCAGAGTCTCTTCATCCGGGAGGATTAAGCAGTGGAGGACTGGGTAACACGGATATTGGAAATAAATCTGCCATAACCGGTCTGGCAAGAGATTTTTATAGAAGAATTGGTCAGCATTATGGAAATGCCGAACAATGGATTTTTGAACCTCATGTAGCCGAAGAAATCTTTCTTGATTATATAAAAAGCGCGGATGTTCAGGTTTTATACAATCAGCATTTGATATCTGTAAAAAAATCAGGCACGAGATTACAGGAAATCATTGTCTCTTCCAATCATGTTGGATTAAAAGGGGTAACGGAAATTATCAGGGCGAAAGAATTTATTGATTGTTCGTACGAAGGAGATTTGATGGCCATGGCTTCAGTTTCGTATACAGTTGGTCGTGAAAGTAACCTTGAATACAATGAAACATATAATGGGGTTCAATTGAAGGACAAGCATCAGTTCCCGGATGGAGTGGACCCTTATAATGTTCCAGGGGAATCGGCAAGCGGAGTCCTTTGGGGGATCAGTACACAAATTCCCGCCCCGAGCGGTACGGGAGACAAAAAAATTCAGGCATATAATTTTCGGATTTGCCTTACTGACAGCTTGCAAAACCGGATTGAAATTACAAGGCCCGGGAATTATGACAGCACCCTTTATAACCTGTTACTCAGATATATTGAAATAAAAAAACCAAAGAATCTGGAAGACGGATTGTTGAATATTAACCTGATGCCGGGGAGAAAAACAGATATAAATAATAACGGTCCTTTTTCTACAGATATGATTGGTATGAACTATGGGTATCCGGATGGAAACTTTGAAACCCGTAAAAAAATCATTCAGGATCATATTGATTATGACAAAGGCCTATTATATTTTCTAGGCCATGATAAACGAATTCCTGAATATCTGAGAAATGAAATGTTGAAATGGGGTTATCCAAGGGATGAATATCCGGACAATGATCATTGGACACCTCAGTTATACATCAGGGAATCCAGAAGGATGATTGGTGAATATGTTATGACGGAAGCGAATTGTGTTGGAAAACTTAGAATCTCAGATAGCGTTGGAGAAGCAGCGTATACGATGGATTCACATAATTGTCAGCGCGTAATTGTAAACGGAATGGTCAGAAATGAAGGAGATGTCCAGGTTGGGGGTTTCGCCCCTTATCCCATTTCATACCGGTCTATTATACCCAAAAAAACAGAATGCACCAATCTGCTGGTCCCTGTTTGTTTATCAGCCAGTCATATTGCATACGGCTCTATCCGGATGGAACCTGTTTTCATGGTGCTCGGACAATCTTCAGCAATTGCTGCAGTTATGGCAATTGATTTGCATTTATCTCTTCAGGAAATCCCAATAAAAAAATTACAAAAAGAGTTAAAGGAGGACCCCCTGGTTATGCGTCGTTTTAAGCAGCAACGGTAAAATCAGATTCGAGAATGAATTATTTTTTAATTTTACATGTAATGGTAGTTCATCCATAAAATTGATACCATGTTTGAGGAGAATTATATTGAGAGTGTCAAAATTCAATTTCTTCAGTATAAAAAATTGGGAGAAAAAGCCATTGATCAGGTCCCTGAGGATAAAATTTACTGGTCATATAATCCCGAGTCCAATAGCATTGTGACAATTGTTAAACATATGTCCGGTAATATGCTTTCACGATTTACGGATTTTTATACCAGCGACGGTGAAAAAAAATGGAGGAACCGGGATGGGGAATTTGAAAATGAAATGATGAAAAAGGTTGATCTCCTTGAAAAATGGAATGAAGGATGGAACAGTCTTTTTAATATCCTAAATACATTGTCGGCCGAAAGTTTATCTAAAAAAGTTAAAATCAGAAATGAGCCGCATACCGTAATGGAAGCAATCAACAGGCAGCTCACCCACTATGCTTATCATGTTGGGCAAATCATATTTTTAAGTAAAATGATTTGTGACACCCATTGGAAATCTTTATCCATTCCAAAGGGTAAATCAGATGAAATAAATACTAAAATGGGCCTTTAGATTTACGCTCATTAATTTTTCATAACTTGTAAGTGAATCGAAAATTTGCGGTGGATAATTCTATATGGTATTGGCCTCGTCTTATGGCTTCCTGGTAATTTAAATGCCCAGCGTGTAGTTTATTCAAATGATTTCAATACCAGGTCATCGGTGCGTTTCCAGGTGATCGGCAAATCAGAAAATTTTTATTGGATAGAAAAACTACAAAAGCAAAAATCCAGCAGATTACACTGGGAGGGAGATTTGTCAGAATTAAAAAGCTTTGAACTATTTGATAATAAACTCAATCTGCTTAGAGAAATACCTGCAACGATAATGCCGGGAATCCTGAAACAGTGGCTCCTGGCGGGTAACCATGGATTGGATCAAATTATGATTAAACCCTCGGATGGAAAAACGAATATTTTCTGCAGCCGCTTCCTGCCGGATGAAAATACAGAAATTAAGGTGCGCCTTATAGGCAGTTTCCCTTTTTCAACAGGTGCTTCCGGTTTTCTTTTGGTCAGATCGGAAGATCAGTCAAAAATTCTTTTGGTAGCTTTTGAGAATACAGACACGGAGTCTTCCCGGGTGCATGCACTTTTATTCGATTCCGGCTGGAATCTTATTTACCAGCACGTGATTTCAAATACTCAATTCTCACAGCCATGTATCCAGGATGAGGAGGTTGGTTTTCCGGCAGAAAGTTTTGATAACCTGCCGATCAAACTCGCAAATAACGGAGAATGGATGATGGCATCTCCTTCCAGGATCAGCCGGAATTTTTCTCTTTTTCATGTTTGTCCTAATGGCAGTGATTATTATTTCCGGGAGATACCTGTAGCATCGTATTACAGGATGGAAGATATTGCCATGTATATCAATAACGATCAGGAATCAATGAGTGTTGGTCTCTTCTCCTCTTATTCAAATACAACATTAAAAAATGTACAGGTTTATGATTATTCCATGAAGGAGGGATTATTCTATTTTGATTCGTCCTATCATTTTAATACACAGCGTCGCGATATACAAAACAAAAACCTGAGTCATGAAAGTTTTATTGCAGTTCCTGGAGGTGGTTATATGTATTTGAAGGAATATGGTTCTCCATATGAATTTAATAAACCATCGGTTCCTTTTATTAATAGCTGGGAAACTCCTTATCTGATGGCAAATTATTCTGAAACAAGTACGGACGGTAAACAAATCAAAGAAGGGTATAATTTAAATCGCGGACTGAGTCCCATTCCAATTGTTCGAAACCAGGGTGACCTGAATCTTTTCTATTTCCCCGCCGTATCTAAAGACAGTACCTGGAGCGGAATCATGAATATGGAACAACATTTGGAAACAAATAACCCCGATCTCTCTTATCTGCTGGTTCCCGAAAAAAACAAGGTCTATATTATTTATAACAGTACGGAAGTATCCTCAGACCCACAGGCTACAACCACTACAGTAAATATGCATGGTCAGACGACTGATGATGCCCTTATCTTCTGGAAAATGAATAAATTAATGAATTTTCAAAGGTCCCGCCGTTTTTCTGCAGAAGAAGTAGCAGTTCCATATTTGAATAATCAACAATCTGGATTTGCAATAATAAGATTGAATCAATCAATTATTAATTATTAATTATTAATTACTGTTTGAGTTTAACTTCATCTATAATTAATAATTGATAATTAATAATTATTTGATTTTGTCTCTCCTTTGTTTCACTTCGCGCCAGGTAGTTAAAATTATTCCCTGATCTGTTAGAGCCTTCTTAAATGCCGGATTCATCATCGCTAGCATATCTCCTCTTCTTGTTGGCCCGCTGTCGCTGATATATTTAAATTCAGGGCCTGCATCTGTGCAATGCATGATCATCATAGTAAGACCTGGCTTTAATGTTTTAAGCGCTTCAATATATTTGGCTGTTTTATATTCATCCAGTTTTTTATCGTCGGAAGCAATATCAGCGGGAATGATCCAATCATAACTACTATTATGAAGATCATCCAGTACCGGCAATCCTGCATTCCAAAGCATTTTACCAAGCATCCGCATTTGATCTATTGTTGCATCAGGTAATTTCGTTTGTTCCTGAATCAAATAATCTGCCCCACCGGGCAGCATAACAGGAATATGATTTTTAATGCCAATCCTTATATATCTCATGAGGAATTCCGGTGAACCGAAAACTGTTCCCATATGTGTATCCAGGTGTGTAGGCTCAAAGCCCATCGTTCTGGCCCGGTCAAGCTGTGCTGTCATTTCCATTTCAACTTCATCAGCGCTTGCATGTGCAACAACTTCGGAAACTTCAGGCCATAGATCTCCCTCAACATCTACAAGTCCGGGCACATTTTTCTTACCTGCAAGCGGACCCCATCGATAAGAAGTCCATTCAGAAGTAAGTGTTAAATGCAATCCGGCATCTATTTCAGGATGAGACTTGAGAAAATGAACAAATCCGGGTACCCAGGAACAAGGCATCATTACGCTGGTCGAAGTTGAAACACCTTTAGTTAGTGCATTTTCAGCTCCGGTATTAGAGTCGAAACTCATTCCAGCATCATCTATATGAAGAATTAAAACCCTGGCGCCCAGGGGAAATCCCAGGCGATCTGCATAGGTGGAATCGTTCTGCTGAGCGGGTAAAAACACGGGTATACATATGATTATCAATAGTTTAATAAAGTTTTTTAACATAAAAGAATGTTTGAATTAAAGGTAACAAAGCTCTTTTATATGTAGTCCTATCCTCAGAATTTATGTTAAAATGACATTCATCAAGCTTATTTCACCGTTTATACATATTATTATGCCATTCATACTACTATGTTTTGCATAGTACTATTAAGTGCTATATATTTGTATCGTCAATCAATCGTAACAAACCAATAAAAACAAAAAAAATGAAAAAGAGAATCCTGCTTCTAAGTATCGCCCTGGTAAGTTTTACTGCTTTTAGTTTTGCCTCAGTTACACCGACTGCAACAAGTGTCGCTCCTGCTTCCATCAGTAAAAATGTAATCAATTCTTTCAACAGGGAATTTGCAAATGCCAGCAACATTCAATGGGAAATCAATGCAAATTTTGTAAAAGCTCAGTTCAATGTAAACGATATGGTGTTGTTTGCTTACTTCAATAAAAGTGGAGAATTAATTGCTGTGACACGTTTTATCAGTCCGAATCAATTACCACTTGAATTATTAACTTCCCTTAAAAAAGCAAATTCCAATTATTGGGTAAGTGATCTTTTTGAAATTCAAACAGAAACTGGTACTTCATATTTTGCAACTCTTGAAAACGCTGATCAGAAAGTTGTATTGAAATCTGAAGGAATCAATGGCTGGCAGACATTTCAGAAAGAAAAGAAAGATAATGCTGAATAATCTGAAAGGTTTAACTAAAAAATAAAAGGAAAGACCGGGACTGAGATCTTTCCTTTTTCCTTTTAAAAAATAGTATCCACACTCTCACACTCTCACACTCTCACACTTGTTCTTACATCGCTCCCAGTTGTTTCAAATATTTTTCTGAATTAGCCTTTACAGGTTCCGGTGGATTCAGGCTTAAAGATTTTTTGAAGTTGAGTATTGCATTTTGTTTGTCACCTGAAAGCGCATATGCTTCTCCGAGGCTGTCCCAGCAATTCGCACTTGCAGGATGTTTTTCTGCATTCGCCTTTAACGCTGCAATCGCCTTATCAAATTGCTTATTACCCAGCAACTGGTAGCCATAATTATTCAATTCATTTTCTGTAGCAATCGCCATTGCATCCTTCATTAATTTTTCAGATTCCGCGTTATTACCAGATAGTGCCAAAAGATCTGCCTTGGTCGAAATATCCGTAAAATTTGGATTCATGAGAATGGCACGGTCCGCCCATTTCAATCCCTGATCGGTGTTTGTTTTACTGGTCAGCGTATAATTCGCAGCTGCATTATAATTCTGCCAGGTAAATCCGGTTTGTCCCTTGAATAATTCTAAAGCATTTGCCAAAAAAATCTCATCTACCGCATATACGATTTTTACAGGAAATTGTTTCTTCTCCCAATTCAGATCGAGCTCTGCAGTATTTTTATCCAGTATATCAAATGTGTAAGTCAATCGCTCTGTTGAAACTGGAACATCGCGAATAGTTATTTTTGCACGCATCTGATCCTGCTTTGGATCATAGAAAAAACTTCCCCACGACTGATAATCTTTTGAAAGAATTACCTCACCTGAATTGTCTTTATTAATCACAAAAAACAATCCGTAATCGCCCGCAGGTACCAGATTATCTTCCACGGTTGCTGAATGGGACAAGTGAAGTACTGTATTTTCATTTGCTCCTGCCCGCCATGGTGCACTATTGCCTGCTCCGAAGCCCTGAACATTCCAGCCATAGGGAACAAGGTTACCCCAGATTTCTCTACCTTTTACAGAGGGTCGGGAATAATTCACTGAGATGGTGGAAATGCCGATAATTTGAGAAACATTTGCTGCAGGACTGGGTTCACGGGGAATAAATGCCTGCTGTGCCTGAACTCCATGACCGGAACAAAGAAGGCAGATGAATACTGCAATACGGGTAAAAGTATACTTAATCATAAATGAACGGTTTTGTAGGTGAGCAATACAATCAAGATAAGTTATTGCGATGCCCGTTCACCGGATTACTAGGCTAACGGCTTTATGGCGTTTTAAAAGGTTTACGGATATGGGTTAACCCATTTATTTAAATGCCATATAAATCCAGGTTGCCAGTAACCCACCCAGAATCGGTCCTGCAACCGGAATCCATGAATAACCCCAATCACTATTTTTTTTATCTTTTATAGGAAGAAGAAAATGCATAATACGGGGTCCCAGATCTCTTGCCGGATTTATGGCATATCCTGTGGTTCCTCCAAGTGATAATCCGATAGCCCATACCAAAAAAGCCACCGGTAAGGCTCCGATAGACCCCAGACCAATTTTTGTTTTACTGTCAGTAATTTCTGCACCTGTAATATAAAAAACAACAAAAACCAATACAAAGGTTCCGACTATTTCACTGAACAGATTGGCGAAATTATTCCTGATAGCAGGTTCCGTTGAAAATGCTGCAAGTTTTAATCCGGGATCCTTTGTACGGTTGAAGTGATCGTGATAAACCAACCAGACAAGTAACTGACCTGTCATAGCACCCAGCATTTGTGCAGTTATATAGGGAAGAACAGAAGACCACTCCAGTTTGCCTGCAACTGCCATAGCCAACGTGACGGCAGGATTTAAATGCGCTCCGCTATATGGATTTGCAATTACAATACCTGCATATACAGCCAGTGCCCATCCGGTTGTTATAACAATCCATCCGCCGTTATGTCCCTTGGTATCTGTCAGTACTACGTTGGCAACTACCCCATTGCCTAACAGGATCAGGGTTCCTGTACCCATAAATTCAGCCAGAAAAGGGGTCATATGGTTTATTTTATTTTTTACTCCAGTTCTGGGCAGTACGAACAGCTTGTTTCCATGAATCAATTCCAGCCTGCATTACAATTGGTGAAGCTACAGGTAAAAATTCCTTTTCAGATTTCCACCATTGAGAAATTTCAGCACTGTTTTTCCAGAACCCAACAGCCAAACCAGCCAAATAAGCAGCACCTAACGCTGTTGTTTCTGTAATCACCGGACGGATTACTTTACAATTGAGAAGGTCAGCCTGAAATTGCATGAGCAGATTATTCGCAGTTGCCCCCCCGTCCACTCTCAATTCTTTAATTAAAATTCCGGCATCTGCTTCCATTGCCTTCAAAACATCCATCGTCTGATAAGCGATGGATTCCACGGCAGCACGAGCTATATGTGCTGCCCGTGTGCCTCTGGAGATACCAACTATTGTTCCTCTGGCATCAGGATTCCAATAAGGTGCTCCGAGGCCTGCAAATGCCGGCACAAAACAAACACCATTCGTATCTTCTACCTGCATTGCCAGGGCTTCTATTTCGGATGAACTTTTGATAATACCTAATCCGTCGCGCATCCATTGTACTACAGCACCAGCAATAAAAATACTACCTTCAAAAGCATATTGAATGCGTCCGTTAATTTTCCAGGCAACTGTTGTCAGCAAATTATTTTTTGATTCAACGAAATGATCCCCGATATTCATCAGCATGAAACAACCCGTCCCATAAGTATTTTTTACCATTCCTTTTTCAAGACACATTTGTCCAAATAGCGCCGCGTGCTGATCACCTGCGATACCAGCAATTGGAATTTTCTCCGAAAAAATACTGTAATCAGTTTCTCCATATATTTCACTTGATTCCTTTACTTCTGGCAGCATGCTTTCAGGAATTTCCATGATCTGCAATAATTCTTCATCCCATTTCTGATCCCTGATATTATACAACATGGTACGCGAAGCATTTGTAATATCGGTGGCATGCACCTTACCATGGGTGAATTTCCAAACCAGCCATGAATCGACTGTACCAAAAGCCAGTTTACCTTCCATAGCTTTTTTTCTGGCACCCTGAACATTTTCAAGAATCCAGCGGATCTTGGATCCTGAAAAATAAGCGTCGATCACCAGTCCTGTTTTTGATCGAATTTTTTCTGACAATCCGGATTGCTTCATTTGCTCACAGAATGGAGCTGTTCTCCTGTCCTGCCAAACAATGGCATTATACACCGGCTCACCAGTTTGTTTGTCCCAGACAATAGTCGTTTCACGCTGATTGGTAATCCCGATAGCTGCAATTTCTGAAACAGATACTCCTAATTTTAACCTTGCTTCCGCCGCAACACTCGTCTGAGTGGACCAGATTTCAAGTGGATCGTGTTCAACCCATCCTGGCCGGGGAAATATCTGCGTGAATTCTTTTTGTGCAATGGATTGTATTTGACCTGTGCGGTCGAAAAGAATTGCCCGCGAACTTGTTGTTCCCTGATCTAATGCGAGGATGTATTTTTTCATAAAGCAATTCTTTTCGTTGACGGTTGACGGTTAACGGTTGACCGTTGGCCGTTGGCCGTTAGCCGATTAAAAAGCTTTGGGCTTTGGGCTTTAGGCCTCAGCTTAAAATATAGTTTTTAGCAACCTGAAGGAAAGATAACATTTGTTCTTTTTCCCAATCCTCCTCTTTTTTTAATTCCCCGGCCATTAAACGGGCTACTGCAGGTGCCATATCCATTGCAGCGCGGGCATCCAAAAATAAAGCCCTGGTTCTGCGTGCCAGAACATCTTCAATTGTCCTCGCCATTTCGAATCGGGTCGCCCAAATTACTTCTGCACCGATATAAGGCAGTCTTGAATCCAGCACTTCTTTCCAGGTAATATTTTCTTTTACCAGCGCTTTCACAGCATTTGCGTCGCTTCCATAAACAAAAAAAGGATCAGTCCATTCAACTGATTCTTTAAAACCATGCAGGGAGAGTGTTTTTGTAACAGCAATCCGATATGGAAGTTTCCCAACTCCTATGGCAGCATTAACGGTTTCTTCCGCCATCTGACGATAAGTTGTCCATTTCCCACCTGTAATGGTTATCAGTCCCGATTCAGAAATAATTAATTTATGTGATCTCGAAATTTCCTTTGTTTTTTGTTTTTCATTTTGCGGCGCTGCAAGCGGACGGAGTCCGGCAAAAACACTCAGCACATCTTTTCGTCCAGGTATTCTCGTTAGATAGTCAGCTGCGGAATCCAATATAAATTTTATTTCCTCTTCCAAAGCCCTCGGCTCCAGCTGATGAGCATTCAGAGGTGTATCTGTCGTGCCAGCCAGCATCCGGTCATGCCAGGGAATGATAAACAAAACCCTCCCGTCTTTAGTTTTAGGAATCATCAGAGCATCATGCGGTCCCAGGAAAGATTTATTAAATACCAGGTGAACGCCCTGACTGGGTTGTACAATGGGCCTTGCTTCAGGTACATCCATATTCAGCAGCTCATCTACAAAAACACCCGTAGCATTTATGACTGTTTTTGCCTTGAGTGCATATTGAATTCCCGTTTCCTGGTCTTTTGCGATAAGACCATTTATTTTTATTCCATCTTTGGTCAGACCACAAACGCGAAAGTAATTCAGGAGAGTAGCTCCCTGTTCTATACCAGTCATAGCGAGACTGACTGCCAGTCTGGCGTCATCAAATTGACCATCATGATAAAGCACGCCCAGTTTCAACCCTTTTTGCCTGATATTCGGAATGCGCCTTATAATTTCTCTTCTCGTAATCAAACGCGAACGACCAAAGCTCCTTTTCCCTGCGAGTAAATCGTATACAGAAAGACCGACAGAATAAAATAAACCACTCCACCATGAGTAATTAGGAATGATAAAACTTTCATTCCGTACAAGGTGGGGTGCATTGTTCATTAATATCCCCCGTTCACGAAGTGCTTCTATGACCAATCCGATATTACCCTGGGAAAGATAACGGACTCCCCCGTGTACAAGTTTAGTACTTCGGCTTGATGTTCCTTTTGCAAAATCAGATTGTTCGAGCAGTAATGTCTTAAATCCCCGGGAAGCCGCATCCACTGCTATGCCCAGTCCGGTGGCCCCGCCCCCGACTATGATAATATCCCAGACCTTTGACGGATCTGCCATCTGTTCTATCAGCGCTTCCCTTTTTATCTGCATTCAAATTAAAATTTTACGAATGGAGCAGTTATTTATTTTTCCACCAGCATTTCCGGAATATGATAAACTGAAAGTCCATTGAGCCTTGGATCCGATTTGGCATCCGTGATCCTTATAATAATTCGGTTACTGTTCCTTGTTGGAAAACTGATAATACGCTGATGCCCCAAGGTTGTATACGCTTTTTTAAATTGCAGGGAATCCTTATCATAGATTTCAATTTCAAAAGATTTTACCCGCTGACCCCACTGAAGCGCTTCGTTCAGGAGAATACAATTGATCGTAATTTTTTTATTGAATAATATTTCCAAAAATTCATCTTTAAAGTTATTCCCCCAATAAATAACTCCATTCTTTCCTGCGGATATTTCCTTATTATTTTTCCCATATAAATAAACAACTGACTGATCATTATTCGAAAGAAGATCCCCGAAACTTTCCTTCCTTAATTTTGCAAATCCCATGAGAGCCGCAGAATCATAAGGTGAAATGAGACCTCTGGGGTTCGGAGGAACATTTAAAATTAAATTCGCCCCACGGCCAACAGACTTCAGGTAAATATCAAAAAGTTTTTCAGGAGATTTCACCAGACTGTCCTCTTTTACATGGTAAAACCAACCCGGTCTTATACTTACATCGCATTCGGCAGGAATCCAATTCCTGCCATTTATATTTCCCTGGTTAAGTGTATCATTCGGAGGCGCACCCAATCCCCTGCTAAAACCTGCCGTATCCAACAGATTCCAGTTTGTAAATCCGGCTATCCCGTTTTCATTTCCTGCCCAGCGCATATCCGGACCGATATCACTAAATACCATTGTTTTGGGCGCAATCTCACGCATAGTGGTTTCAAACCTATGCCAGTCATAAACCTGCTTTTTCCCATTTGGCCCTTCCCCGTTCGCACCATCCCACCAGAATTCAAAAAATGGTCCGTATTGCGAAACCACTTCTTTCATCATATTAATAAAGATATCATTGTAGGCCGGCGTTCCGTATGCAGGATGATTTCTATCCCAGGGAGAAAGATATACACCAAATGATAATCCGTACTCCCTGCATGCAATAGATAATTCTTTCAAAACATCTCCATGTCCATTCTTCCATTTACTTTGCGCAACGGTATGTGTTGAATAAGCGCTGGGCCATAAACAAAATCCATCGTGGTGTTTGGCAGTAATAACAATGCCGCTGGCACCTGCTTCTTTAGCAATCCTGCACCATTGACGGCAGTCCATCGCCGTCGGATTAAACAGTTCTTCTTTTTCGGATCCCTTTCCCCATTCCAGATCGGTAAATGTATTCGGTCCGAAGTGTATGAATAAATAAAATGGCGCGGCTTGCCATGCCAATTGTTTAACGGATGGCAATGGATAAACAGGATTCTGGCTTCTTCCGCTAATTAAAATGCCGAAGAATAAAATAACTAAAGCATATTTCATGCTGATCAGACTAATTGTTCGATTTATGAAACTATGGATCAATTCAGATAATACCAATTAGGTGCCGCACTATTCTTTTCTTAACCTAATTTTACGCTATCAAAAAAGTATATGTCGTTTTTCAACAATAAGGTGGTAATTGTAACAGGTGGCAGTGACGGTATCGGGAGGGCACTGATCGGTTTGCTTATTGATGCTGGCGCCAAAGTGGCTACCTGCGGCAGACAGCATGATAAACTTTATGCCCTTCAACTCGAATTTTCCCAGTTCATGTTACATACTATGGTCTGTGATGTGAGTAATGAAGAAGAATGCAAGCGTTTTATCCATTCAACTGTAGAAACTTTTGGAACAATCGATATTCTGATCAATAATGCAGGCATCAGTATGCGTTCTCTTTTCGACGATACAGATACTGATGTAATCCGCCGACTGATGGATGTCAATTTTATGGGTGCGGTTTATTGTACAAAAGCTGCGCTACCATATATTATTGAACAAAAAGGAACCGTTGTGGGAATTTCTTCAACTGCCGGTTACCGGGGACTGCCTGGCAGAAGCGGTTATTCTGCCTCAAAATTCGCCTTGCAGGGATGGCTTGAATCCTTGAGAACAGAATTAATGTATACAGGCGTTCACGTAATGTGGGTTTCACCGGGATTTACTACTTCCAATATTCGGCATGCAGCGCTGAACAGCAAAGGTTTAAGCCAGGGTGAAAGTGTGCTCGACGAATCCAAACTGATGAGTGCAGAAGTCTGTGCTAAATATATTTTGAATGCAATTGAAAAAAGAAAAAGGGTGCTGGTGCTTACCTTCACCGGAAAGTTCACGGTTTTCTTAAATAAATTTTTCCCTTCCCTGACAGACAGGCTGGTACACAGGCACTATTTCAAAAACGGGGAACTGGTTAAATGAGGGAGGGATAATCTTAAACGAACCGATCAAGATGGCGCTTATTACCCTTACTTCCGACTTCGGCCTGCAGGATTATATTGCCGGAGCAGTCAGAGGTCAGCTTCTTCAGATAGATTCAACTTTCCGCATTCACGATATTTCACATCAGATCGCGCCTTTCAATTATCCCCAGGCTGCATATATCTGCCGTAATGCCATCTGGCAGTTTCCTGAGAATACTTATCATATCATTCTTGTAAACCTTTTTGAACAAAAACCTGAGCATTTAATTTTCGCCAGTTCAAACGGACAATTCATTTTTTGCGCTGACAACGGTCTCCTGGATATGATTCTTCCGGGTAAACCCGATAAAATCGTTGGGCTGCCCCTGGATAAAAATGAAATCAAGAATACGCTTTATTGTACCCGTCAGATCGGTCAGGCTATCTTTGCCATGGAAGCAGGTGCTTTACCTGAAACCATGGGCGATCCTGATATAAAATATATTCAAAAAAATGACCTTCGTCCGTTATTGGGTGATAATTATATTGAAGGACAGATCATTTTCATCGACAAATTCGAAAATGTAATTGTCAATATTACCCGGGATGAATTTGAAGCACAACGCAAAGGCCGGAGCTTCCGGATCGTTTTTAAAAGGAATGAAATCATCGACAGGATCAGTGAATCCTATGCCGACGTGGCTCTGGGAGAAAAACTGGCCATCTTTAATTCTGCCAATTACCTGGAAGTGGCCATCAATAAAGGTAACGCTGCCGGATTGTTCGGTCTTCAGGATTTTACCGACCAGTCACTACAGCATCACCTTTTTTACCAGACTGTCAAGGTTTACTTTGAATAGTGTGAGAGTGTGAGGGTGTGAGAGTGAAGTGTAAGAGTATAAGAGTATAAGAGTATAAGAGTATAAGAGTATAAGAGTATAAGAGTATAAGAGTGTAAATAATTTGATAGAGTAATATTTGTTTTAGTTGTAAGACAAATTTGTTAAGCGTATGTAAAATTCTCCGCCAATCCTATACTCCCATACTCTTATACTCTTATACTCCTATACTCTTATACTTCTCACTCTCACACCCTCACACTCTCACACTCTCACAGTTTTAACTTGCTTTTGCATAATAGTCCGCCAGTCTCTCTATATTTGTCACTCCTAAAAATCAACGGACTATGAATTATAAGAAGGTGAATAACATATCAGGCTGGGTAGTTTGTCTTTTTGCCTGTATGGTATACATTTTAACTATGGAAGCCACGGGCAGTTTCTGGGATTGCGGAGAATTCGTTTCCAGTGCCTACAAATTACAAATCCCTCATCCGCCCGGAGCACCGCTTTTCGTGATGATGGGCAGGTTTTTCATTATACTTTTTGGAGATAGTCCACATACCGCTGCAAGGGCAGTCAATTTTATGAGTGCCATCCTGAGCGGATTCACTATACTTTTTCTTTTCTGGTCCATCACTCATTTCGCTCGTAAAATAATTCAACCCAAAGGCCTGGCACTCAATTCCCAGCAAATTTTCACCATTATGGCTGCCGGCACCGTGGGCGCTCTTTGCTATACTTTCTGCGATTCCTTCTGGTACAGTGCAGTTGAAGGCGAAGTATATGGTTCTTCTTCTTTCTTTACAGCCCTCGTTTTTTGGGCGATTTTGAAATGGGAAGATGTTGCAGAAGATCCGGTAGCTGACAGATGGCTCATTTTTATTTTCTATATGATGGGACTTTCCATCGGTGTCCACCTGTTGAACCTGCTTACAATTCCAGCCATTGTAATGGTATATTATTATAAGAGATATAAAACAACTGCCTGGGGATCTGTATTTGCGTTTTTCATTGGTTGCGTCATCACCGGCCTGGTCCAGAAATTCGTGATTCAATATACTATCAAAGGAGCGGCCTGGTTCGATATCCTCTTTGTAAACAGCCTGAACCTTCCTTTCTTTACCGGATTTGCGTTTTTCTTTATAGCCCTGGCAGCCATTCTCGTTTACGCACTTCGTTATGCCATCAGAAAAAAATATTACCTGCTTAAAATCGGTATTTGGTCCATTTCATTTATGCTGCTGGGATATTCGACTTATTTCACAACGATGATCCGCTCCAACGCAGATCCCGCTGTGGATATGTTTAACGTGGATAATCCGGTAACCCTGGTGGGATATCTGAGTCGTGATCAGTATGGTGACTGGCCCATAGTATATGGGCCGGATTTTACGGATCGCCCGGGACGTTCTGAAGGCAGTGATCAATATGTGAAGGGGAAAGATAAATATGAGCTGGCAGGTAAATCAGTTGCACAGGATTGGAATAATACTCCATCATCGCATTTCTTTCCGCGTATGTGGGATAATAGTAATGACCGCGGTCAGGTCGAAGTTTATAAACAATTCGGAAATGTAGCCGAAGGCGATCAGCCTACCATGGGAAATAATATCCGGTATTTTATTACTTACCAGACTTACTGGATGTATCTGCGGTATTTCTTCTGGAATTTTTCTGGTAAACAAAATGACCTGGAAGGATTTGGTAATATCAGGGATGGCAATGCCATAACAGGGATTCCATTTATAGATAATTATTTCTACGGTGATCAAAGTAAAATGCCCGACAGTATTCATACTAAAAATAAATCCTACAACCGCATGTATGCACTGCCCTTTATACTGGGCATGATCGGACTTTTCTTTCAATACAACCGCAACAGGAAAGATTTTATCATCAACGGACTGCTATTTTTCTTTACCGGAATGGCCATCGTAATTTACCTTAATCAGGCAGGCCAGCAACCACGGGAAAGAGATTATGCATATGTCGGTTCTTTTTATGCCTTTGCGATCTGGGTCGGACTGGGAGTAATCTGGGTGAAGGAGATGTTTGAGAAATTCATGCAAGCGCCCATGGCAAATTATGTTTCTGCAGGTCTCTGTCTGCTGGCAGTTCCTGTAATAATGGGAAACCAGGAATGGGATGACCATGATAGAAGTAAAAAGACCCTTGCTCGCGATCTGGCAAAAGACTACCTGGAAAGTTGTCCGCCGAATGCTATGCTTTTTTCATTCGGTGATAACGACACTTATCCATTATGGTATGCACAGGAAGTTGAAGGCATACGTCCGGATGTACGTGTAGTGGTGAACAGCCTTCTGGGAACAGATTGGTATATGAATGAATTACGTTATAAAGTGAATCAAAGTCCTCCGTTCGATATCATTTTTACGAAAGAACAAATACAGGGAACCAAAAGGGATGTTGCTTACGTGGCACCTCTTCCGGGTTTTGATCAGAAAAAATACTATGACCTGTACGATATTCTGAAAAATGTGGTGGGTAGTGATGATCCGAAATATACACAGCAACAGGACGATGATGTATTCAACCTGATGCCGGTAAAAAAGTTTAGCGTGCCGGTGGATCTGGAAGCAGTAAAAGCCGCAGGTCTTGTTCATGAAGGAGATAGTGTTTTAAGCGAGCTCAAAATAGACATCAATCGTTCTTATTTATTAAAAAATGATCTGGCGATTTATGCCATCATTGCTGCCAATCACTGGAAACGCCCGATCTGTTTTACTTCCACCCAGGAACTAAAAGATCTTGGACTGGATAAATATGTGCGGCTCAGGGGCCTTTCCTATCAGCTGGTTCCCTTTGATAAAGGCAGCGTTGATAATGATGCAGCCTATAATACGATCATGAATAAATTCGCTTATGGTAATGCCATTACACCGGGTGTTTATTATGATGAAGAAAACCGTCGTCACCTGAATAGTATCCGTATGGCTCACTCACAGGTTGCTTTCAGTCTGGTGGATGCCGGCAAAAAAGATTCAGCGCGGAATGTGCTGGAACATTTTGATAAAAATGTGTATGAACCAAATTTCCCTTATGGCATGACATCCAACCGGGGAAATCAGCAGGATGCGATTTCGACAGATTTCCTGCAGGCCTGTTACGTTGCCGGGGACCTGACGCTCGCGAAAAAAGTTGAGGCTTCTTTGAAGAAAGATCTGCAACAGCAGATGCGATATTATAAAAGTCTTGGTGATGAAACCAGCGACGACCAGCTTGCGACCAATGCCTACATGATGTTACAGGGTAAGGGAGGAACGCTTTCTGACAGGCAACAGCAATTTACCCAGGATATTTTTACTACTTACCGGATGCTTATGCAGATAGATCAGATGGATAAGCAATATTCAGCTAAGCCTCCTGTCGATAATAAACTGAAATAATAAGATTCTTTATTATATAATGGCCCCCTGATTTTTCAAACAGGGGGCTTAATATTTCGATGGAATCGATCTTTTTTAATTGTTAATTGTTAATGGTTAGTGGTTAACGTTTTAATACGTTTGAAAATAATAATAAACTAAAAAATTGCTTTAAGCTTTGAGCTTTAGGCTTTAAGCCTAAAAATAGCCTTCTGCTTTACGCCTTACGCTTTAAGCCTAAAAAGTGCTAACTTGATAAAATGATCGGTTTTCAATTTGGAAAATATGACCCGAAGAAAGATGGCAAGCCGAAGTTCGACCAGTTGCTGGACGTCTTCATGCAATTACTTACCTATACCAACGGTGATGTTGGAGAGGCCCTTCAATGGATGAACCAGCTGGATAAGGAATATAAACTCACCGAAGGCGATTATGGCATGGGAGATTTTATTGAAGATCTGAAAGACAAAGGTTATATCGATGAAAATAAACAAACCGGCTCTATAACCATCAGTCCAAAAACCGAACAGGGAATTCGCAAACGATCCCTCGAAGAAATCTTCGGTAAATTAAAAAAGACTAAGGCGGGCGATCACAACAGCTTCAAACCTGGAGGAGGAGATGAGATCAATCCTGAAATGAGACCTTTTCAGTTTGGAGATCAGCTCGAACATATTGATTTTACGGAATCTATCCGCAATGCCCAGATAAATCATGGAATAGAAGCATTTCACATGCAGGAGGATGATCTTAAAATCAGGGAAACGGATTATAAAACACAGACTTCCACCGTACTGATGATCGACATCTCTCATTCCATGATACTTTATGGCGAAGACAGGATCACTCCGGCAAAAAAGGTTGCCATGGCACTCAGTGAACTGATCACCACAAAATATCCGAAGGATACACTGGATATAGTAGTATTTGGGAATGATGCGTGGACCGTTGAAATCAAAGACCTGCCCTATCTGCAGGTAGGACCTTATCATACAAATACAGTCGCCGGACTTGAACTGGCCATGGATATTTTAAGAAGAAGAAGGAATCCGAATAAGCAGATCTTTATGATCACCGATGGAAAACCAACCTGTCTCAAATCCGGTAAACGCTATTATAAAAACAGTTTCGGTCTCGACAGGAAAATTACAGCCCGATGCCTTAACCTGGCGGCGCAATGCAAAAAGCTGAAAATTCCCATTACAACCTTTATGATTGCCAGTGATCCCTATTTACAACGATTCGTAAATGAATTCACTGAAACCAACAACGGGAAAGCCTTCTTTGCTTCACTGGATCATCTTGGCGCATTCATTTTCCGGGATTTTGAAAACGGAAAAAGAAAAACGGTATATTGAAAACCGATGACCGTTGACAGTTAACCGTTGACCGACTTACGAAATACGATCAGCCATTAACCATTTACGATTAATTAATTCTGGCAGCGCAATAAAGTATTAAAATGAACATTGAAAAAATAAAAACACTGGGTGATCTGAAGAAGTCTGGTTATAAACACCGTTCGGTTAAAGAAGAAGTCAGGGAGAATCTCTTAAAAAAATTGCATAAAAAGGAAAACAGTTTTCCTGGTATTGTTGGTTATGAGGACAGTGTAATTCCTGATACCGAGAGGGCACTTCTTTCGAGACATAATATTCTTTTTCTTGGATTGCGCGGACAGGCCAAAACACGCATGGCACGTCTGATGACCAATCTCCTGGATGAATATATTCCCTTTGTTGCAGGAAGTGAAATCAATGATGATCCCTCCGCCCCGATCTCAAAATTCTCAAGGGAACTGATCCGTCAGAAAGGAGATGATACGCCTATTTCCTGGTTACACCGCAGCGACCGTTATAGTGAAAAGCTTGCAACACCCGATGTAAGTGTAGCGGATCTGATTGGCGATATAGATCCTATTAAGGCTGCGAATATGCGATTGAATTTTGCCGATGAGGAAGTTATTCATTTTGGCATCATTCCAAAAAGTAACCGCGGTATTTTTGTTATCAATGAGATCCCCGATCTTCAGGCCCGTATCCAGGTTTCCCTTTTTAATATCCTGGAAGAAGGCGATATCCAGATTCGTGGATTCAAACTTCGCATGCCCCTGGATATATTATTTGTTTTTACAGCTAACCCCGAAGATTATACTAACCGCGGATCCATCGTTACGCCACTGAAAGACCGTATCGAAAGCCAGATCCTGACGCATTATCCGAAAAATATTGAACATGCACTACTGATAACTGAACAGGAGGCTGAAATTACAGAAGATCAAAAGGTCAGGGTGAAGATCAGCGATATGATTAAAAGAATAATTGAGCAGGTGGCATTTGAAGCCCGTACCAGTGAATTTGTGGACAAGAAAAGTGGTGTATCTGCGCGGCTCACCATTGCTGCTTTTGAAAATGCAGTGAGTGCCGCAGAAAGGAGGTCATTACTCAATAATGAAAAAGAAACTCAGGTTTGGATGAGTGACCTTGTCGGAATTATTCCGTCCATTACAGGAAAAATAGAGCTTGTATATGAGGGAGAACAGGAAGGCCCTTATCAGGTGGCTTTTAATTTGCTGGATAAAGCTTTCCGTTCCCAATTCATAAATTATTTCCCAAATCCTGAATTATTTAAAAAGAGGAAGGGCGGCGAAGAAAATCCATATAAGCCTGTCACAGGCTGGTTCGACAAAGGGAATCACCTGGAATTATTTTTCAATTCAAAGGACGATGATAAAGTAAGGATGCTTTATAAAGTGGATGGTCTCCATGCTTTCGTAAAAAAACATTTCCGTAGTGCAAATGAAAAGGAAATGGCGCTGCTTATGGAGTTTGTGTTGCACGGACTTTCAGCATACAGTATGATCAGTAAAAAAGTCGTGGAAGGAAAAATTGAATTCAAAGACCTGATAGGGTCGATGATGAACATGACACCCGATGCAGGGTATGGGACGGAAGAGGAAGACTTTGGGTAATTATTAATTATTAATTATCAATTATTAATTCCATTATTTTTACTAATTAAATTAGACTTGGTAGTTTTTAAAATACTTGTAACTAATTTTATTATTTCTACGGCATCGTTGTTTATACTTTCAAATTGTTCTATTACTAAATAATTGGTTGCCCTTAATAACTCTAACCAATAAATAGTTTCGTTTATTTCTTTTTGAACAATATGTAATTTATGTTTGAAGTCCAATTTGGATTCAGCAAATTCAGCTTCACGAATTACCGCACCTACACTTGTACCACTTCGCAAAAGTTGTTTAGATATCACGAATTCTCGTTTATCAGAACATAAAAACTTATAGAGTTTAACAATGCGAACAGCAAAAGCAAAGCTTTTTATTTTGATAATATTTTCTTTCACACATTAATAATTAATAAGTAATAATTAATAATTAAATGACGTTCACTTCCCTCTCCAGATAAACCCCAAATTTCTTATGAACTGATTGCGCAATTTTCTCACTTAGTTGAAGGATCTCTAACCCGCTGGCTTTACCATAATTCACCAGCACCAGAGCCTGGTTGGCATGAACCCCGGCATCTCCCTTGCGATAACCTTTCCATCCGCATTGCTCTATCAGCCAGCCCGCGGCCAGCTTGACGGATTTATCTTCATGGGGATAAGCTGGTATATCCGGGTATTTTTTTGAAAGTGAAAGAAATAAAGTATGATCTACCACAGGGTTTTTGAAAAAGCTGCCGGCATTACCAATTTCTGCCGGATCAGGAAGTTTAGATCTGCGAATTTTTATTACTGCCCTGGATATATCCTGAATAGTAGGTGATTGAACACCCATTTTTTTTAATTCTTCGCGAATGGCACCATAGCTTGTTTTTAAAACGGGTACTTTGCTTAAAAGAAAAGTGACATTTAAAATAATATAACGTCCCTTCTCAGCAGATTTAAAGATGCTGTCCCGGTATCCGAATTTGCAATCGTTAACCCCAAATGCATATACTTTTTTCTCTTTCCTGTCGTATGCTTCCAGCTCAAAAAAGACATCCTTGAGCTCTACACCATAAGCTCCAATATTTTGAATAGGAGCTGCACCTACATTTCCCGGTATCAGGGAAAGATTTTCAAGTCCGCCCCAGTTCCTTTTCATGGTGTACTGCACAAATTCATGCCATATCTCTCCTGCCCCTGCCCTGACATAAATATGGGAAGCCTCTTCTTTTACTTCATCAATTCCAATCAAATCAATTTTTAGAACAAGACTCTCAACGTTTTTTGTTAACAAAACATTGCTGCCTCCTCCAAGAATAAGCACGGGCTCTTTTCCCTGAGAGGTTAAAATATTATCCAGTTCATCTGCAGATTTTACAGATATGAACGATGAAGCATTCACATCAATATGAAAAGTATTATAAGGTAAGAGAGAAATATTTTTTTGTATAGTCATAATCAAAATTGAAAATTAAACCGGATCGATATCAGGTACCACCACAACGGATCTGAACTTCCGGTCATTCTGCAAAATTGCTTTCTGTTGATGGATCACCTGTTTCGCATATGCAATTGTACTACCATTTTTTGGCAGTTTTAACATGAGTTCCATGATATATTGATTCCTGATCCTGGCAATAACAGGTTCCCCCGGGCCGGTTAAATAATTACCAAAATCTTTGTGCAGGTGCAAAGCAAAAACTGATGCGGCATCATGAACAATTTCCTGGAACTTATGACGAAAACTAATTCGGATGATCCTTGAAAATGGCGGATAAGAAAACTGCTGCCGGGCCGCAGCCTCCTGTTGGTAAAATGCTTTAAAATCATGGTCAATAACCCACTGTAAAACAGGATGTCTGGTATTCGCTACCTGGATCAATACTTTCCCTTTCCCATCTTTCCTGCCTGCACGTCCGCTCACCTGTTCCATTAATTGAAATGCCCGTTCATTCACCCTGAATTCAGAAAAGTTCAGGAGGCTGTCTGCATCAAGAATACCCACCAGATCCACATGATCAAAATCAAGACCCTTAACAACCATTTGCGTGCCCACCAGGATATCCACGCGTTTTTGTTCAAATTGTTTAATGAGCATATCATGTGCCGTTTTCCCGCGTACACTATCCACATCCATCCGGGCAATATGTGCATTTGGAAAAAGGGTTTCGAGCTCTTCTTCTATTTTCTCAGTACCGAAATTCCGGTGAATAAATTCATGGTTCCCACAGGCTGCGCAGGTATTCACGGGGGGATAAGATGTTCCGCAATAATGACATAAAAGTTTATTCGTCAGCTTATGAAAAGTCAGTGAGACATCACAGTTTTTGCACTGTGGGATCCACCCGCATATTTTACATACCTGGTATGGAGAATATCCCCTCCGGTTTCGAAAGAGAATAACCTGTTTCTTTTTATCGAGACTTTCCTGAATTGCTTCCTGAAGAACCGGCGTACAAATAACTTTCGTTCCGTCTTTCTGGAAAAATTTCTTCATATCTATAAGGCGTATAACGGGCATGGCTACCTGTCCGAATCTTTCCAAAAGTTCCGCCAGCCCGTATTTGCCAGTAACAGCATTATAATAACTTTCAACTGAAGGCGTGGCACTTCCCAGAAGGGTTTTAGCATTGAAAAGAGAAGCATAGTAAATAGCTGTATCCCTGGCATGGTAACGGGGTGCGGGATCCTGTTGTTTATATGAGCTGTCGTGTTCTTCATCCACGATAACCAGAGAGAGGTTGGTGAACGGCAGAAACAATGCCGAGCGGGCGCCAAGTAATATCTTCACTTCACCTTTGCGTACCTTATTCCAGATTTCAAATCGCTCGTTCTGGCTGAACCTGCTGTGGTAAATTCCAAGGTATCCGCCAAAATGCGATTGAAGCCTCCGTACAATCTGTGATGTCAGCGCAATCTCCGGTACCAGGTACAAGACCTGTTTATTTTCCAGCAACTGTTGTTCTATCAGTTTAATATAAACCTGTGTCTTTCCGCTGGAAGTATATCCATGCAGGAGACAAACATTTTTATCTTCGAAATGTTTTTTGATATCAGCAAGAGCCAATTCCTGCGCTGCAGACAAGTCAAAAGAAATATGAATATTTCGTGGTAATACACGGAGACGGTCTACGGAACGCTGTTCCGCGACAAGAATATTTTTTGATATTAAAGCTTTGAGCTGGGCATCAGAAGCGCCGGACTTTTTCAATAATGCCGGTCGTGTAACTTCAGGCTCCGTTTTTTTCAGATGAAGAAAAGAAAGAAGTAATTCCATCTGCTTTTCTGCCCTGGACCATTCCTTATCTTCATTCAGAAGCGCTTCCATTTTCTCATCAGTGGCGTAATCAGGATGCAGACTAATATAAGTTTCAGTCTTAGGTTTATATAATTCCTTCAATGATTCATACACATAACAGACCGATTTATCAATGAGCCTCTTCACAACCGGGTAAGTAGCACCGCCATGGAGAATCTCCTGTACCTCAGGAATTTTTAATTCTTTCTTCAATAGCAACGCCTCAGCAACCAGGTATTCATCGTGATCAAGGGAAGAAAAATCATCTCCAAAACTTTCATTAAAAACAAGGGTGCTTTCACTGCTCAGTTTGAAATGCGCCGGCAGAGATGCAGCCATCACTTCTCCTTCCGAACACATATAATATTGTGCAATCCATTCCCATAGTTCCAGCTGTTCTTTATAAATCAGAGGTTCTGCATCCAAAACACTTTCAATGGGCCTTGGATCAAAGCTTTCCGGTTTTTCTTTCAGGAACTTCTTTATGATACCAGCGTACTTTTTGTTCTTGAGCGAAACTTCCACGCGGCAGCCGGGCAGAAGTCCTTCCGTCAAATGATCCGGTACCTGCCAGGTGTAATTTTTGGGGAGGGCCAGCGGTATGATGATTTCAGCGTACAATATTCTATTTAATGTCTACTGGTATTAAACATCCGGATGAACCTATAAGTTTATTTCAGCCGGGACGATCCAGGACGCTTTATAGGTTTTCAATTTGTTTTCCATGATGTCGTATACTTTTTGTTTGTAAAGAGAGATCTGCCGCAAGTTATAACCCTCAGGACTGATTTCTTCCAGGAAAATCGCCCTTGATTTTGCGTTTTTTAAACTGAGCAGGGAATGATAATCCATAATTTTGTAATTATCCAGAAACAATATAGGTCTTACCGGAGTCTGGGTTTCCACCGCAATCCGAAAAGCACCATCGTAAAATGACTTGAGTGGTTTGCCTGTTTCATTAAAAGTTCCTTCGGGAAATATGCAAATAGATATATGGTGTTTAAGCAGGCTTTTCAAAATCCGTACACTTCTGGCGCGGCGTTCTGTATTTCCCCTGTCGACCATCACGGCACCACGGCTGTAAATGAATCCAAAAACGGGTATCTTTTTTATCTCTTCCTTCCCCAGCACACGAAATGGTTGTTTTCTAATTGATTTGAAGATACAGGGAATATCCATATAGGAAATATGGTTGATAAGGAAAATATAATTCCCCTTTGGGTTATAGGGTGATTCAAATATATTTTCATGGCGAATACCCAGTAGAAAATACCAGCAGTCCGCCCATATTTTTGCCATACTGCATATGAGGTTACCTCCCATGCGTTTTCCGAAAAAAGAAAAAACGACGACGAATGGAAATGCAAGCAATGTAAAAAAAACGAACCAGACGAGAGCGTAGAGTGTGTATAACTTGTTGGAGAAGCCCTTCATTTTAATTATTAATTATTAAATATCAATTATTAATTGAATTAAATAATTTGAATGTATCTGATTTTCATCAAGATATTACACTTCAGCATTAATAATTAATAATCAATAATTAATAATTATCCGAATGTAGTGAAGTTATTAATGACAATCACACTGCCACTCCACTCCCAGCTCAATACAGGTTATAAGGATAAGTTTACTGTTTTCAGGTGCAATGATGACACGTAGATGTTGATGTTCTTCCGTATATCCTTCCAGGGCAAATTTGGGATCGGGGTGGGCATCCGGTTCGCTTTTGGCGTAATTGATGGTTCCTTTGTCCAGTATTTCGTGGATTTCTTTCATAGTAATATGACGACATTCCATCCGGCAGCGTGCGTGTTTTGTAAGGATCAAATAACCGTGACGGTCAAATGGTTCACCGGAGGAATGACAGGAACCAGATAAGAAAATAACTATCAAAAAGTAATACAAGCGGCGCATGGTTAAAGTTACTGGCATAATTCCTGAATCATATTATCTTTGCGGCCCATGACAGGACTTAAAACAGTTGCATTTCATACCCTCGGCTGCAAGCTCAATTTTTCTGAAACTTCTTCCATCTCCAGACTGATGGAAAATGAAGGATTTGAGAAAAGACCTTTTGATTCCCTTGCAGACATCTATGTGATCAATACCTGTTCCGTTACAGAAAATGCAGATAAGGAATGCCGTTATCTGGTCAGGCAAATCCAGCGCAAATCTCCGGAAAGTTTCGTAGTGATAACCGGATGTTATGCTCAGCTGAAACCAAAGGAGATAGCCGAAATTCCCGGTGTAGACCTGGTGCTGGGTGCTGCAGAAAAATTCAATATGGCTGCCCATATACGTGAACTTGTTAAAGGTGATTCAACAAAAATCTGCAGCTGCGATATTGACCAGGTAAATGATTTTCACGACAGCTATTCTTATAATGACCGTACGAGGGCTTTTCTAAAAGTCCAGGATGGTTGCGATTATCAGTGCAGTTTCTGTACCATTCCGATGGCTCGTGGCAAAAGCAGGAGTGATAGCCTTAGTCATGTATTGGAGAATGTAAAATCTCTCGCAGGAAAGGGAATTCAGGAAATTGTATTGACAGGTGTAAACCTGGGCGATTTTGGAAATACTGAACCAGGATCAAAGAAGAAAACGGAAGACTTTCTGGAACTTGCGAAATCACTTGATAAGTTGAAGGAAATACCAAGGTTCCGGATTTCTTCCATTGAACCCAACCTGCTCAACAATGATATCATCGACCTGGTAGCCAACAGCGACCGCTTTATGCCCCATTTTCATATCCCTTTGCAAAGCGGCAGTAATAAAATTTTGTCGCTCATGCGTCGACGTTATATGCGCGAACTCTATGCAGACCGGGTTTCACGGATTAAAACCCTGATGCCTCATGCATCAGTCGGCGCCGACGTGATCGTAGGTTTTCCGGGAGAAACTGATGAAGACTTTAAAGAAACGCTTAATTTCTTGCACTCGCTTGAGGTCTCCTATCTGCACGTATTTACTTATTCAGAAAGAGAAAATACAAGGGCGGTTGAAATGAAACCTGTTGTACCCGTTTCAGTTCGTAATGAAAGAAATAAAATCCTGCGTAATCTGTCTTTCCAGAAATTACAATATTTTACTTCGCTTCATTCAGGGCAAACACGCAAAGTACTATTCGAACGCAGCCGTGACAAAAACTTGATGGAAGGTTTTACTGATAACTATATCAAAGTGGCTGCTCCTTATCAGCAGGAATGGGTGAATAAGATCGTGGAGTGGAAACTTTGATTGGTTATGAGATATGGGATATGGGTTATGGTTATTAATTTCTCATAACTCATAATCCATAACCCATAACCAATTAAAACTTATTCCGATCTCAAACTCGTAACCGGGTTCGCAAGTGCGGCTTTTATTGCCTGGAAGCTGATCGTAACGGCTGCAATTGCAAATGAAATACCGACTGCTACTAAAAATATTCCCTTTCCAATTCCAATATGATAGGCAAAATTTTCTAGCCAGTTATGCATGAAATAATAAGCTACCGGCACTGCAACCAGGAATGCAAGAACAATTAAAAAAATAAATTCCTTCGCAAAAAGAGCTGAAATATCAAACAGGGAGGCGCCCAGCACTTTCCGGATACCCACTTCCTTGGTGCGCTGCACAGCGGCAAAAGCCACCAGGCCGTAAAGACCCAGACATCCAATCAGGATAGCAAGGGAGGAAAATAATTTAAAAGCAGTGTATACTTTTGCTTCCTGTTTATACCAGCTGGCAATATGTTCATCAATGAATTCATATCTAAATACTTCATTTGGAAACGTGGAGGACCACATCTTATCGATATGAGCGATGGTCTGGTGCATGGCATTTGGTTTAATCCTCACACTGGCCATATAGAAATTATCCGGTGCATAAAGTAATACACACGCTCTTCTTTTTTTATGTTTCGATTCGCTTTGGAAATCCTGCACAACACCAATAACATAAGCTGGATCTCCCCAGCCAAATTTAATTTTCTTTCCTATGGCTTCTGAAGGATTTTGGATTCCCAGTTTATGCATCATAGTTTCGTTAATGACCATTCTGATTGTAGTATCTTTTTCATATTTCCTGCTGATCTTCTCCCCAGCCAGCATTTTCAATCCAAACATGTTCGTATAGTTCTCGTCTACGCATTTCACTTCAGTTACATCATCTTTTGTAAGACCCAATTCAGGGCAGGAAAAACTGGTCGCATTACTGAAATAAACGGGCGCTCCCGAAGAAAAACTGATATCCGCCAAGCCTGGTTCGGATTGCAATTGGTGCTTAAATGCATCTCTTTTCGAACCGTCCGGCACGTCGAAACTTACAATGGCTTCTTTATTAAATCCGAGATCCTGGTTTTGAAAAAAGTTCATCTGATTTGCCACAACCAGGGTGCCGACAATTAAAATTTGTGAAATGGCAAACTGAATCAATACAAGGCCCTTTCGAAGATTAATACCCCGGAACGACATATTTGTTTTCCGCTTCAAAGATTCAACTGGATTAAAGGCGGATTGAACAAATGCCGGATAGATTCCTGCAAGCAGGATAACCCCGATCGTGACAGATGCCAGCAGGCCGATTACGATGGGTTCTCCCAATTGTTCCATGCTGATTTTGATATCCAGCCATTTTGTGACTTCCGGCAGGATCAGGACAGTAAGAACAATTCCCAGCAAAATTGATAAAACTACAAGCAATGTTGTTTCACCCAGAAATTGTTGAATCAATTGTGGTCTGCTTGCGCCCATTACTTTGCGAACACCCACTTCCTTAGATCGTTTTACCGACTGGGCTGTTGAAAGATTAATAAAATTGATACATGCCATGATGATGATAAAGCCGGCAATTGCTGCCAGGCCCCAATAAGTATCTCTGGATACCGGCGTTATAATATTATTGATATATCGCTGGTCAAAATGCACTTCCCGCAGTGGCTGAAGTGGTAAATGCGCTTCACTGGCAATTTCCTTTCCCCAGTTTTTAGTGATAAATGCAGGTATTTTTTTCTCGAGCTGATGAATCGAATAATTTTCAGGAATCACGAGATATGCATAACTGGCACCCATGATGGCATAGAAATTAGTCATTATACCATTGTCGAATTTTCGGGTATTCAGTGAAACCAGGAAATTAAATGGAAGGCTTGTGTTGGCTGGCGGGTCCTTGATAACACCCTTTACTTTTACATTAAATTCATTCCCTATATTAAATGTTTCACCCATTGCCTCTATATTCCCAAAATATTTACGCGCAGTGGTCTCCGTAAGTACGACTGAATTTGGTTCGGACAGTGCTGTCGCCGGATTGCCACTGATCAATTGATAGTTGAAAATCTTCGGAAATTCGTTGTCAACAAATGCGTAGCTTTTTTCAATAAACCTGTTTCGACCGATTTTGACCAAGCCCTGATTCTGATAAAATATCTGGGTGATATTTTCTAATTCAGGAAAGTCGTTACGCATAGCGGGAACGATCGCCATAGAAATATTTGAATTAAAATCCAGCGCGTTCAGAGTAATACGGTAGGTACGGTTGGCTTTTTTACTGAAATTATCATAACCTAATTCATTTCTGACGATCAGAAAAATTATCAGGCAGGAAAGAATACTTAAACTCAATCCGAATACATTCAGGAATGTGAAACTCAGGTTCCTCCGGATACTCCTGAATGCGCTGATAAAATAGTTTTTATACATAAACCTGATTAATTATTGAGTATTAATTATTAATTCTTCACTGAAAATTTGCCATTCGAATAAATCATATGTTTTGAATATCCAATGATATACCAAATGATATAATTTTGATAATCAGCAGTTTGAGATATTGTTATTGAGATGATACTGTTCGTTTATGTGACAGGACCGTTCTATATTAAACGTTGACAATTGGCGGTTGGCGGTTGGTGGTTGGTGGTTGGTGGTTGGCCGGAAAATGCAATACATACCGAGTTCAGCGTTTCGCGTTACGCGTTCAGCGTTCAGCGTTAAGCGTTCAGCGTTCAGCGTTCAGCGTTCAGCGTTCAGCGTTCAGCGTTCAGCGTTCAGCGTATAACACTTGTTCGTCCGTATAATATGTCTTTCGACTACCTTTTGTATCAATATGAATGGGATGACCGGTCGGGCTTTTATCATTTACTTTCCGATGAATTTTTAAAAATTCCTTCACTTCATCATTTATTCTTCCAGGGTAGGCTTTATCAATTTTTTTAGCAGCGGCCTTTAATTCTGCTGGAATTATTTTTACAAGTTCTTTTATTTTTTCATCAGGAATTGCGGATGCAATGGAATACGGGGAGATTCTTGCTTCCCAGAGAATTTCGTCTGAATATCCATTACCGATACCACGTATCAGATCCTGATCCAGCATGATATTTTTAATGGTTGTTTTCCTGTTGAAAATCTTTTTAAGGTATTTAAAATCCAATTCCATGGCGTCAACACCCTCTTTATCAACGGGATTTAATTTTATATAGGCATTCCTCATCCGGTCTGTCAGTGCCAGGTTTTTATTTCCTTCAAAATGGAGTTCAACAATGGTTGAATGATGATCATTTTTCTCAGAGAATAAAAACATGTCGCCTGTTAACATAAGATGAAGTCCGAGAAGTGTTCCGTCTTCAAATTCAAAACGGAATTCTTTTCCGGAACGATAAATCCTCTTCAGGATTTTACCTTCCAGGTTTTTTGACAAGGCCTTTGCAGTATCGGGTAGTTTTTTCCCATTGACGACTTTAATCTTTACTAATTTTCTGCCTGCAAGAAACTTATCCAGGTTTTTTGAAAAGACTTCTACATCAGGTATTTCCGGCATACATACTGATTTAAAGAGTTATGAGCTAATTATTTCTATTCTGAGCAAATCTCTGCTTTTATTTGAGCCAATTATTCAGAAATTGAGCTAATTAATCCTTTAAGGGTTCATCAGGCTGTAAGTGGTACACGCTCCATGGGTGTGACATACGATTTATAATTAATAAAGTCCATCATGATCAGTAAGGAAATCCCTGCCGGATTTGCATTCCTCCACGTTAGCTGTGGACCAAACGAAATCATACAGACCGTGATTGAGGAAGTTTACATTTTGATATCCTTCCCTTATAAGATTGCGGCAAATGATGGCCGCCATATCGGACCCGGACCCATAGATTAAAAACACAGTAGATTTTTCCTTTGCACGGACTATCATTTCAACCGAATCGGGTGACGTAATATTTATGGCTCCCCGGATATGTCCCAGATTCTTATAAGTCAAATGCGCCTTATTATTGAATTCCTCCACTGGCCTTATATCTAAAATCACAACATTGGGCTCCTTCAATAAATCCATAAATCCTTTTGGGTCTACTATGTTGTAAGGCGCTGGATCAATTATCATTTGACTTAACGTTACTTTATCGAACTTGTGATCAGAGACAAAAGCATCAAAGCCTTCAAACAAATTATAGATTTTCGTGAAACCTCTTGCTCTCAGTACATATACAACGTCCATGCTGTTTATACCACGCTGGTCATATAACAGGACCGGACGATTATTGGAGATTTTATAGAAATCGAATTTACTTTCAAAATCAGCCTGTGGTATGTTGATGGCATTTTTCAGGTGGCCGGTATTATTCTGCACTAAACTGTCATTACCTGCAAATTCCTGCATGTTTCTGATGTCGATAATTACAATGGCAGGTGTATCTTTTATTAAATGGAAAGCCTCTGTGGACGCAATATTTTTATAAGTCAGATTCGTTACCATGTACTTATTCTTCTCTGGAAAACGGGAGGCGTCCATTAGATTCAACTGGGTCATTCCTCCGTTGATATTGTAAACTTTTGTAAACCCGTTATCGGCCAATAATTTACTTACCCTCCTGGATCGCTGGCTATGAGAACAATAAACAAAAATTGGCCCCTCCTTATACTTTTTTAATTCTTCCAGATGAGCAGGTATGGAGTCAATATTTATATTTACGGATCCTCTGATCCTGCCGATGTTTGCGACAGTTCCACGGGAGGTGTCATCATATTCCCCCGGGCTTCTTACATCAAGCAGCAAATAATTCTTCATTGAATCCATTAAATTGAAAGCCTGATTCAGATACACCCCTTTATAAACTGTGTTATCGTATTTAAAGGGATGCTGTGCCTTAGCTGACAAAGCAAACAATGTAAATGCAAACAATAAATATCTGAACCGGAGCATACTGCTTAGTTAAATTAAAAATAAGATAACTGCAAAATCCTATGGTGAGTTTTCCTTAAACGGAAGGGTGAAAGAGTACAAAGGGCCTGGAAAAGGTTAAGCGGTTGATCGTCACCTTAATCGTCCTGCAATGAGCATCTTCCCGCTAATGAATGCCTGATATAGTCTCAGAATTACATGACACAATAATTTGATGCATTTTTATACACAGGCATGACCTATCCGAAATCGAAGAAGAAACCCGCGTTCTTTTAAATTATAAAAACCATTTAGTCTTTAATAGAAAGCAATTTTTCTTACTTGTATTTATGATTTTCATCGGCCCTTTCATTGCCTATAATATTGTGTGGATTGACGTGAATTGGCAATCCTCCAGGTGGAATATTCCAATTGACATTTGGGGAAATTCAGTGGCATATACCCTTTGGCCAATTTTAATTCTTTTAGTCATTTTTCTTACTCCGGAAAAATTCGAACCATTAATTCCAAAAAAGTCCACGATTCTTCTCGGTATAAAACCATTTATTAAAGTAATTCCCCACTACTGAACAAGGGTAGAAAACCAGTTTCTGATTTTCATTTATAAATTTTTCTCATTCAGCAATTCACCAGGTAGTATTTGCAGGACAACAAAGTATTAGTTGAATAATGCCATTTTATTGAAGTAATACACTTTGATTATTAAAATCATGCTTATATCCTCCGTGTATCTTCCGTATATTCTCCGTAATATTACGGAAGATACACGCAAACTTAACGGCTAATTATCGGAAAATTCTAACTACATTTGACCTAAAAACAGAGATATGGCCATCGTCACATATAACCCCTTTGTTCAAAATGCTTCAGGAGCGGTTGGTAAACAGCTGGTATTCAAAAGATATTACGACAAAACCGTCATTTCAAAAATGCCAGACATGAGCAGGCGGGTTCTGAGTGAAAAACAGATTGAGTCCAATGAGCGAATGAGGATGGCGAACCTGTATGCCAAATTCATTTATAAGACAGAGGAAGGCAAATTAAAGGCCAGGATTCGATTAAAATTGCCTGCCCATAAATCCTTGTTTCATGCGCTGGTAAAAGAATACCTGGATATTTTTAAACCAATTTCATTGGAAGAATTATATAAGATCGACTTCACATTACCACTCGTTCCGCCTGCCGGCAATTCCGGAGTAACAGATAAGCCATCTAGAATAGAATAATCAAAAGTTATTTCACTGCATTCACGATGATTAAAACGGCGAGGACAGCCTGTATCAGAAAGGCAAATGTGCGAATCCAGTTAGTAGAAATCAATTTATCTATTTTCCCTTCATCATATCCGGTGACTGCCATTTCACCCTGAAGTTTCCTTTGCCAAATAAATGTGGAAAACAGCGCAATGAAATTCAAAATTAGAGCAAGAATAGCCATAGTGACGGACATAAATGGAGGTCGTATAAAAATCAGCAACAAATTCAACAACAGAAGAAGCATGGCCGGAATGATGGAGGGAATTTTGGCGGACTTGTTATTCGCCTGCATATAGTTTTTAAAATTTTCCCTGCCTACTGATGTATAAATGCCATAATGCTGAATTTGAAGAGTTACCATATTTCCTGCACTAAAAACAGCCAGAAATAAATAAATTCCGTACAAAGCAAGCGCCATGATTTATTGTTTTTTCTATTTTCGAAATTTCAATCCTGGTTCATCCTGAATTGAAGTTTTAACCATTGTCTCAGCCCCAGCAGATTTGGAAATTCGCCATTCAGCTTATTCTGATTTTTTAGCAGCAATTCACTGTTTTTATTGATCCAGTCGAACATCTTAAATAGGTTCTTACCCATCACCAGTCTTGTCAGGAACATAGGCATTTTTTGATAGCTGATTTTTCTTTTCAATACTTCTGAAAAAATGGTCGAAACCATTTCCATATTGAGTTCCTCAGAGAACAATGGAACAATCTTACTCAAGTACATTTCAGGTTTGTCAAAAATACACGCGCTGATTGATCCTATATCAACAGAACCAATAAACAGCTGATTGATATTCTTGTCTATCGGAGAAGGCAATTTCCCTTTGATTATTCTTTTTTTAACTGCCGGAAGTAAAAAATTTTCAAATATAGAGGCTGGCCTGACAATTGTATGCGGTAGTCCGATTTGCCTGATATGATTTTCTATGATGAATTTACTTTCCCAGTGTGGAATGCCCGTATTTAAATCGGCCCCTATCACAGATGAGTATAAAAAATGTTTAATACCGAGGGTCTTTGAAAGATTGACCAGGTCTATTCCCTGCTTTATCTCTTTAGTTGTTCCGTTTTCTAAGGACAGGACACAAAACACTCCATAAACATTCCGGATTTGATCGCTATAGGATTCTTTATTGTTCAAATCTCCCTGGACGATTTCCGCACGAAGGTCCTTTAATTTTTTTGCCGCCTCTGAATTTGGATTTCTGGTAAGCGCTTTGACGGCATAGCCACTATTAAGAAGGCTTCTGACAGCGGCGCCACCCTGATTACCTGTCGCCCCCGTAACAAAAATTGTTTTCGAATGTTGCATAAGATCCAGTCTGAGACAACTAAATATAACGGTTTAACCGAATAAAAATCAAAAACCATTATTTCCAGGAAATGATGGTTTAATTGTGACCCTTCTCGGGCTGATGTAGATCATACTAAGACCCCCCAAGGGCATAATTGTTGCTAGTTCTAAACTTTTAAACATAAAATATATGAACAAGATATATACCGCCTCAGTTACCGCCAAAGGTGGCCGTAACGGGCACGTTCAATCTCCTGATAAGTTAGTGGACTTCGATTTTCGTTACCCCAAAGCAATGGGAGGCGCCAATGATAATTATTTAAATCCTGAGTTGCTTTTTGCAGCTGGCTTTTCTGCCTGTTTTCTCAGCGCGCTGAATCGTGTGATCAACCAGGAAAAAGTAAAAACAGGTGAAGCTACCGTTACTGCGCAGGTCAGTCTCGGAAAACTTGACGAATCACGGTTCGGCCTGGGAGTGGACCTGGAAATAATACTACCCGGAGTTGACCATGAGAAAGCTGAGGAGCTCGTAAACAAAGCAGATGCCGTTTGTCCCTACTCAAATGCAACAAGGGGTAATATTGAAGTGAACCTGATTGTAAAAGAAAATGCTCTGGCGATAGCTTAGGTCTTTGCGTAAAGAGTACAACTACTGACGAATACAGAAATGGATATAAGGAAAAGGTTTGGCAAAAGAGTTAAAGAACTGCGTCAGGCAAGAGGCCTGACGCAGGAGGCATTAGCTCATCTGGTAGAACACGATACAAGTTATATTTCAGGAATTGAAAAAGGCGAATCGGATATTTCTATTGAAATGATCCAAAAAATTTCTATTGCCTTGCAAATTAATATCAGCAAATTATTTGAAGGCCTTGAGCTTTTTGAAATACCGTGAAAATATCTATAGCTTTTTAATCGTCTCCCAAAATAATCCCCGGGATTGTTTCCTATATTAGGTTGTGACCCTCATCGGACTGATGGTTGAACGGAAGTTCATGTAATTGCCGGGAATTTAACAGATTCATTGATTTTGTCGGCAAAAATGTTGTGTTTGTCGAAAAAATTTACGGTACTGCAGGTATGAATATAGTTTCGATAAAATCGATAAACACATGAATAAGTCAGCTATTCTGTTCATTATCGGCTGTCTTGGAATATGCAGCATTTTGAAAGCGCAAGAGAATTTTTGGGACGGCCCGAAGGCTTATCTCGGACAGACTCCGCCGGGTAACATGCCTGTAAAATTTGCCCCGCAGTTAATAAACGATACGCCTTATTTTTCAATGGACCGATGTGCCTTTTCTCCCGATGGAATGGAGTTTTATTATTGCCGGAACAATACCTGGTTCAGCAGTAAAGATGCATCTATACAGGTTTATAAATATGACGGTAATAAATGGATCGGCCCAACGACACTGGTCAGACAATTTTATGCACCGTCCTTCGCACCAGGTGGTGACACACTTTACTTTATTGGAGGAGGAAAAGGAGGTGTAACACTGATTCATCGTGATTCAAATGGCTGGAGCGGACCGGAAACCTATCTAAACAGAAGCTACGGCATGTATGATTTTATGCCTACACGCAGCGGCAATATGTACGCAGCCAGCAACATCAACGGGAGTATTAGAGATTTTACATGTTATGATATATCCATAATGCCCCCTGTCAATAGCGGCGATACAACTATTCATACGCTTGGCAAACCGTTGAATACTTCTGGTTTTGATGGTGATTTTTTTATAGCCCCTGATGAATCTTATATCGTTGTCAGCGCAAAAGAGCATCCCGATTATGAATGTGAATTATTTATCAGCTATCACAAACCAGACGGCACATGGACAAATCCCAAAAGCCTTGGACCCCGGATAAACAATGGCCTGGCACACCGGTGGGGTGAATATGTTACGCCAAATAATAAATATCTTTTTTACAGTTATGGCCATGGCCCGCAGGATTGCGCCATTTACTGGGTCAGGTTTGATGATTTATTGGAAGATTTAAGACACAGCAATTTTGAACCCTATGTAAGGGATTCCATAACAAAGCAGACAGCCAGGGTCAAACAGGCTTTTTCGCTTTCAGTCAGAGACGATACTTTTTATGATGATGATGGAAATAGTACATTAAGTTTTTCCGCAATCTCAGCTGATGACAGTCCATTACCAGCATGGCTGACATTTGACGCAAAGCGGAAGATTTTATCAGGCATTCCGCAACAACCAGGAACTTATTTGATAAAGATTACAGCAACGGATAACGCTGGGGCAACAGCCATTTGTACGTTTACAGTCACGGTTGAATAGATACCTGATCAATAGGATTAATAAAATATATGGTACATCAAAAAAACAAAAAACTATTAACCATCATATGGTTGTGTTTATTAACAGCCACTTTAGATGGAATATTATCTTTCATCTTCAGTTATCCCGCAAGCCCTGAACAGTCATACAGATATATCGCAAGCGGATGGTTTGGCGCGACGGCCTTTACAGCAAATTATATGGTTTTTTGGGGAGTATTATTTCATTATTTAATCGCTTCAGTTTTTAGTATCATTTTTTTCTTGTTGTATCCTAATTTTAAAAGAGTAATAAATAACAAATATATTTTAGCGTTTGTTTTCGGGCTGATCATTTGGATAATTTCAACTTTCGCAATTCTTCCTTTGAGTAATGTGCCGGATATAAAGGGCGTTCCAAAATATCCCAGCCAGATTAACTTAATAGCATCAATTATCAGCTTTGCCGGATTAAGCCTGTGCCTGGGCTTTCCTGTATCATTAATAGCAAACAAATATTACCGGAAAAATAATGATACAACGGGCAAGGATTTCAAACTCAGTATTTGAAATAAAATTTTTGCAAGTCTAAAGATCCGGATCGGCCACATGCTGTATCACAAGCGGACAAATGTGTTCTTTGCTTTTATTAATATGTCCCTGATTTCCAAATCACCATCGAATCGGCATGGCTTTGGTACTGTTGTATTTTACATCATACAATTTATATATATGAAAAAGATTGCCTTTGCATTTATTCTTGCTGTATCCAGCTTAGCCCTGCAGGCTCAGAATTCTGAATCAGAATACCTGTATACTACAAAATCCTTCAATAACGCGTCGCCTAAAATGATCGTTGCGGGTACAAGTCACGGCAATATCTCCGTTTCTGATGTGCTTTCTTCTCAAACGAGGGTGGAAGTTTATGTACGTAACAGCAATAGTAACCAGGAATTGAGCAAACAGCAGATTCAAAAAAAATTGGATGAATACTATACCCTGGAGATTTCACTTTCCGGTGATGTGCTCAACGCTTCAGCGCGCCAGAAAAAAGAAATTCTATTCAATGAATCCGGACTAAGTATCTCTTTTAAGATATATGCGCCAAAGACCGCATCAAGTGTTCTAAAGACAAGCCATGGAAATATTGATCTTTCGGGACTGGAAGGCAGTCAGGATGTTGAAACCAGCCATGGAGATATAACTATTTCCAAAATAACGGGAAAAGTGGTAGGACAAACTTCTCATGGGAATGTTTCCGTTACTGATTGCAAAAATGAAATTGATGTCAGCACTGACCATGGAGATGTTACAGGCAGAAACTGTGAAGGCACCATAAAACTCATCACTTCCCATGGAAATATCGATTTAAAAGATCTTAAAGGTAAAGTGCGTGCAGGCACCGAGCACGGAAACGTATCCGCCAACAATATCGGAGGTGAACTGAACGCGTCTACTTCCCATGGAGATGTTGATCTGGAGGGCATGTCCAGCAGTGTGAATGCATCTACCGACCATGGCAATATTTCATTGTCAGTAGTGAATATCACTGGCGAGATAGTAATGAGTAATGAAAATGGCGACATCTCTCTTGAGCTTCCAAAAGGGAAAGGCCTTGACCTTGATCTGCATGGCAGGGACGTTTCGGTCGATGGGATGCAGAATTTTACCGGCTCGAAATCGAAAGATTTAGTGAAGGGCACAACAAATGGAGGCGGTACAAAAGTATCGGCTAAAACGGACAAAGAAGCGCGCCTGACTTTCAGATAACGGAGTAATCATAAACTCACTGGTGAGGAGTTAATTTTTTAGATTTAGTTAAAGTAAATCCAATACCTATCATCCAGATAAAGCCAGGGAATCTGCCCAAAGGAATGAAAAAAGTCAGGTTGGGAAAAACCAGACTCAGGGATGACAATTCAGCGAAAACAGCTGTGATGATCCCCAGCCAAACCAGCCACCGCGGGATCAACCTGGCAAAACCGGATGTTACTGAAATGCCGGCCAGCAGTAATCCCAATGCAGTAACATGACCGACACCACCGGTTGCAAATCCGAATAACTGAAAAACACGGATGGGGTTTCCTGCTGCGGTTAAAGCAGGTTGCGATAATACCCACCCGGTAAGTCCCGAAATTGCCAGAAAAACGGATGATGCGAATCCACCGAATTGGGCAATATTTACACCCGCTGCATTTATTCCCAGAAATTTCAACCTGCTGGTTATGGTCGCAGTAAAAATTCCCAGCGGGATTGCTGCGCCAAATTGCAAAAATGATATGATACGAACCAGCGGTCCAAACCGATTAAAATAATCCTTTACCAAATCCTCCTGCCAGTCTGGTCTCGGGTAGAAAACTCCTTTTGTCAGTACTCCAAGGATAACCAGGCTTCCGACAAATAAGGACACAAAGACGATTGCCAAAACTCCCAAATGAGGGCCGTAATGTTTCTCTCCATTTGAATGATTCATTTTATTAAATTTATTTTTTAAAAGTTGAATCGCTTTGGTCATACCCACAACCATATTGCGTTCCATGATATCGCCAACGGCTGCCAGCAAAACGAAATATTAAAATATTGGCTCCAATAAACAATACGATTACCAGAATCGCGGCAATTTTTGTAATCACTTTCAGTGTAGTGTTTTTAGAAAATGAACCATATACATATCCTATAATGAATACCATACTTGCGGCAAACAATACCCTAATTAAAATGAGCAATCCAATAAACATGATTTTGATTTTTTAATGTTTTAATAAAAAAATTTACTTTAACTCTGATAACGAGACGAGATATTTCATCATCTTCTGTTTCTCCGACGAAACTAAAGCAGCAGAAAGGTTTTTTTTATGGAGAATAGATCACCCGCAGACTTGCGTAGACAAAAAAGGCGGTTTGGAAGATCAGAGCGAAAGCATTTTTTCCAGGTTGGCCTTATAGTTCTCACTCAATGGCAATTCAACAGGGCCGATGCAGACCAGGTCCCGTTTGATCGCTGTTATCTTTTTGGCGGAAAGGATATATGATTTATGGGTTCTTACAAACTGGTGTGGTGCAAGTTTTTCTTCTAACATTTTCAGGCTCATTTTAGTAATGACAGGACGGGGGGAGCTGCTCAGAAATATTTTCACGTAATCTTTCATCCCTTCGATGTATAATATCTCCGGGATCATTATTTTTATCTGGTTATATTCCACGTACACAAAAAAATAATCCGGCATCTCCTCTTTTTGGGCGTTTTTTTGAAGGTTAAATAAATCCTGCGCCTTGTTGCAGGCTTTCAGGAAACGCTCAAATGAAACAGGTTTCAGAAGGTAATCCACCACCCCCAGATTAAATCCATCAAATGCATAATCTTTATAAGCCGTCACAAATATGATCATCGGCGGATTATAAAGGGATTCCAGGAATTGCAAACCGTTCAGACCGGGCATTTGAATATCCAGAAAAATAAGTTCAATTTTTTCTTTGTGAAGGACATCCGCCGCCTCCATGGCGTTTTTACAACGTTTTACAAGGTGCAGAAAAGGAACCTTCTGAATATTATCCACCAAAAGATCCAGGACCAGTTTCTCATCATCGACAGCTATACAGTTCAGCATATCATTTCAAGATTCAGGTTTACGGTATAGGTATTTCCATCATCCAGAATCGTCAAATTATTTTTTCCAGGGTAGAGCAGGTTCAACCTGTTCTTCACATTTATGATTCCGATGCCTGAATTCAGGTCTTTCGAAATATTGGACTTGTTGTAATTATTGCTGACTGAAAAAAATAACCGGCGATCTTTTATTTCAAGCATGATTTTGATGAAAGGATTGGAGACCATCCCGATTCCATGTTTAAACGCGTTTTCAACAAAAGGTACCAATAGCATGGGTTCGATAAAACAATCAACTGTTCCTGACTGAATTTCAAAAAGCAGATCAACATCTTCCCCAAACCTTAATTGCTGGAGCTCGATATAACTTTTAAGGTACATGATCTCATCACTTACCAGGAACCGATCCTTGTTGGATTCATAGAGCATATACCTGAGCAGATCCGAAAGCTTGAGCAGCGATGATTCCAGCAGATCAGATTTTTGCCTCGCAAGAGAAACCATATTTGCCATCATGTTGAATAGAAAATGAGGGCTGATCTGTGAACGCAGAAATTTCAATTCCGAGCCAAGCCGTTCAGATTTCAACTCTTTTTCTAATCTTTCAAATTGAATACGGTCCGCAATGAACCTGAAAATTACACTGGCTAAAAGAAATGCGATTGGAGGAAAAAAAATAATCCGGTTGTTGAAGGGAGTCAGTATAAAGCCCGGAAATGCCCAATTTAATATAAATAGTTTCGCATAATAGGAAAAGGCGAGTATACATGCTAATACAGGGATGTAAATCCACCATCTCCTTCGTGTGAAAAGAACGGGATACAGAAAATAGGCATTCAGGTAAAACAGACCGATGTGATACAGGTTAGTGATCAGAAAGAAATAATCAGGCAACCCTGTTGCAATAGGAATATTATGAAAAATAAGTGCCGGGATGGCAATTACCGATGCCCAAACCAGCACATGTATGAACGGGTTAATATATTTCGATCGCAGATGCATCATTTCTCCTGCAAATATACCCTCCCGAAAGACTTAACCGGTTCCGCATATCTGAAGGCCTGGTATGTTTCTACCAAAGCGGCAATTGAGTAGATGAAACGACCTGTCACGGAGCGTTATCCAAAATTTTCAGAAGAAGACTTGCGAATTGCCTGCATTAGTTCCGGTACATATTCAAAAGGCTTCACATCGTCATAACCAATAGATATTCTATCGTTGTAACTCTCAATTCTGATTTTACCTGAAAGTCTTCTTTCAAAAATGATTGGTTCAAGGATTGATTTAACTGTCATTATAATTGGAAATGGTTTGGGATCATTAATAAATAGAACTCCATTTTCAAACTCCAGATATGTTGTGAAGTTTTCCATTTTGATATAAATATAATATGCAAGATAATTCTTACAGTTTTCTTAGTAATCGCTTTTTTTATGTGATCTTCCTGTTTTTAATTGGGAATTGTTCCAGGAGGATATAATTAAATTATCATTATCCAAATTTTCTTGTATAAATTACTAATAATCTAAAATAGATTTTACCCGAGCCATGAATAATCAACATTGAGTTTTAGGTTATAAACAATCTGGCAATGATCAAAATAAATCTAATCTTAAGACCATCAGATCTGGTACCCAAGCTCAAAAGATTCTGGCAGCTATCAGAAGAAAAAATTCACCTGATTGAAAATAATTATGATGTTTCAAAAGGTTCACCGGTTTTTACAAGCCAGGGAAAGTACATAACCAGGGGATGGACGGAATGGACTCAGGGATTTTTATATGGATCAATGATTCTTCAATATGATGCAACGGGTGAAAGAAAATTGCTTGAGATGGGGCGCAGGAAAACCGTTGAAGTAATGTCGCCGCATATCAGTCATATGGGTGTGCATGATCATGGATTTAACAACGTGAGTACTTATGGTAATTTGCTGCGTTTAATGAAAGAAGGTAAAATAGCATTTAATGAATGGGAAGAAAATTTTTATTCACTGGCACTAAAAATATCGGGTGCAGTGCAGGCAACGCGGTGGACAACAATTAAAGGCGGTGGTTTTATTTACTCCTTCAATGGACCCCACTCACTTTTTGTTGACACGCTCCGTTCGTGTCGTTCCCTTATTCTTAGCCATTGCCTGGGGCATATCCTGCAGTCGGAGGGCGATCAGCGGATTAGTTTATTGGAACGTGCAGTTGAACATATGAAAGCGACAGCAAATTATTCAATATTTTATGGTGAGGGTCGTGATATATATGATGTTTTGGGGCGAACAGCACACGAAACCATCTTCAATGTAAATGACGGAAATTTTCGTTGTCCGAATTCACAACAGGGGTACTCAGGGTTTAGTACCTGGACAAGGGGTCTTGCATGGGCCATGTGTGGATTCGCTGAAGAAATTGAATGGTTTGATTCTGTTAAATATGTAGCTATTGCTGGCCTGAATGTAAAGAAAGATATTTTACCTTTTATGATAAAAGCGGCCAGGGCTACCTGTGATTTTTACATTGACAACTGCCCGGTGGATGGTGTGCCTTATTGGGATACCGGCGCTACTAATCTGTATAAGCTGGGGGATTATTTGAATAATCCGGCGGATCCGTTCAATGATTTCGAACCGGTTGACAGTTCGGCTGCATCCATTGCAGCGCAGGGACTGTTGAGACTCGGCAGGTATCTTCAACAAAATGCAGAGAAAGAGTCCGGCGATCGTTATTGGCAGGCAGGACTTACTGTTTTAAATACCATTTTTGATGAGCCCTATCTGAGTACTGGTCAAATGCATCAGGGATTGTTGCTGCATTCCGTTTATCATCGGCCAAATGGATGGGATTACATAGCTCCGGGAAGTAAAATACCAAGTGGTGAATCAAGTATGTGGGGGGATTATCATGCACGTGAAGCGGCTCTTTATATTCAACGGGTGATCAATAATGAAACGTATCATACCTTTTTCAACATCTTATGAATTCTACAGGCGAAAATGATCTTTCCAAATTGTGCATTCATACTATTACGACCAGGCCCTGGAAAATAGAAGAGACTGCTCAGCATTTTTCAGCGGCCGGAATTAAAGGGATTACAGTTTGGCGCGATGCACTGGAAGGAAGAAATATCAAACAGACTGGTAAAATGCTTCTCGATCATGACCTGACTATTGTATCACTTTGCAGGAGCGGATTTTTTCCGGCTAAAGATTCAAATAAAAGAAAATCGGCCATTGATGATAACCGCAGGGCCATTGATGAAGCTGCCGATCTTGGAACTCCGATGGTCGTGCTTGTGTGTGGCGCTGATCCATCTCAACGGTTGGAAGATTCAAGAAAACAGATTCAGGATGGTATTGGAGAGCTGATTCCGCATGCATCAACTGCTGGAATCAGGTTGGCCATTGAGCCCCTGCATCCCATGTATGCTGACACACGTTCGGCAATCAATACGATGAAACAAGCCAATGATATGGCTGAAGAATTTAATTCACCTTGGGTTGGTGTTGCTGTTGATGTGTATCATGTTTGGTGGGATCCATTCCTGGAGATAGAAATAAAACGGTGCGGAGAAAATGGTCACCTCACGGCATTCCATATCTGTGATTGGAAGGTTCCAACTGTGGATATGCTGCTGGATCGCGGGTTGATGGGTGAAGGTTGCATTCCTGTTAAGCAAATCAGATCCTGGGTGGAGGCCGCAGGGTTTAACGGTTTTAATGAGGTTGAAATCTTTTCTACGGCATACTGGAAAGAAAACCAATCTGAGTATCTTCGGAAGATTATTAAAGCATATAAGGATCATTCTTAAAAACAGAGCTGATAATAGTTAAAATATGACAGAGCATAAAATAGGTGTCATTATGAACGGCGTTACAGGGCGCATGGGAACTAATCAGCATTTAATGCGATCTATTGTAGAAATAATAAAACAAGGTGGTGTAAAAATAAGTCCCGGTGAAACCATCATGCCTGATCCTGTATTGATCGGTCGTGATGAAAATAAATTAAAAAAACTTTGTCTGATGTCCGGTGTAAAAAAAATGAGCACCGATCTGGATCAGGCCCTGGCTGATCCACATAATGTTATTTATTTCGATGCGCAAATTACAGGCAGACGTGCGGAAGGAATCCGGAAAGCGGTGAAAGCAGGAAAGCATATATACTGTGAAAAACCAATAGGAACAGATACAAAGCAGGCCATGGAATTGTACCGGCTATGTAAAGAGCATTATGTAAAAAACGGTGTTGTACAGGATAAACTTTGGCTTCCTGGTATTTTAAAAATAAAGCGTCTGATTCAACAGGGATTTTTCGGTAGAATCCTGTCTGTGCGGGGGGAATTTGGATATTGGGTATTTGAAGGTGATTCAATTCCCGCTCAAAGACCATCTTGGAACTATCGGAAAGAAGATGATGGAGGTATTATAACTGATATGCTTTGTCACTGGCGATACCTGCTCGACAATGTTTTTGGAAAGGTAAAAGCGGTTTCATGTCTTGGGGCTACACATATCCCGGAAAGAGTTGATGAAGAAGGGAAGCGATATAAAAGTACCGCAGACGATTCGGCATATGCAACATTCGAACTGGAGGGTGGTATCATTGCTCAATTTAATTCTTCATGGACAGTGAGGGTACGACGTGATGATTTATTAACGCTGCAGGTTGACGGAACCAATGGATCTGCGGTAGCGGGACTGCGTGAATGTTATATTCAGCATTATGGTAATACGCCTAAGCCGGTTTGGAATCCCGATATTCCACAACCAATTAATTTTTTTGAGGGTTGGGCAAAAGTGCCTGAACAGGAAAATTATGATAATGCTTTCAAAGTGCAATGGGAGCTGTTTCTAAAACATGTTGTGAAAGGTGATTCTTTTCCCTGGGATATGCGCGAAGGTGTTAAGGGAGTGCAGCTGGCAGAAAAAGGATTGGAAAGCTGGAGCAAAAAGTGCTGGGTGGATATTCCTGAACTTTAACCGGTTATTAAATATATGACAAGAGTAGCGTTAATCACAGGAGGAAGCCGTGGTATTGGTTTGGGCATTGCCCGCGAACTTGCGAAAAATAATTTTGACTTAGCCATCAACGGAACACGTTCTGCAGATCTGGTAGAAAATGAATTAAAAGAATTGAGGGAATACGGCATTGATGTTATTTATTGTATGGGGGACATCGCTTCTTCCGGCGATCGAAAAGACATTCTGCGCAAGATAAAAGACCATTATGGCAGACTTGATGTGCTGGTGAACAATGCCGGTGTAGCCCCTAAAGAACGAAGAGACATTCTGGATGCTACGGAAGAAAGTTTTGACTATGTGATGGGTGTAAATCTTAAGGGCTCATATTTTCTTACACAAAAGACTGCAAACTGGATGATTGAACAAAAGAAAATAAATGCTGAATTTAAAGGATGCATTATAAATATTTCATCTGTTTCTGCAACACTGGCATCTGTAAACCGTGGAGAATACTGCATTTCGAAAGCGGGTATTGCCATGGTGACACAATTGTTTGCCGTGAGACTTGGTGAGTACGATATTCCTGTTTTTGAAGTAAGACCGGGAATTATACAAACTGATATGACATCCGGAGTCAGAGAAAAATACGATGAATTAATCAGAGAGGGGCTGTGTGTACAAAAACGTTGGGGAGAACCACAGGATGTTGGAAAAGTAGTTGCATCACTTACAAAGAACGATTTCATGTATTCAACAGGGCAGGTTATCATGGTAGATGGTGGATTAACAATTCCACGTTTATAAAATTGTAATGATTAATACATCTTCCAAAAACATTGCCAGGGAACTTTTACGTATTCCCGTTATAGTTGCGGCGCTGGGATATATGGTGGACATGTATGACTTGTTTCTTTTCAGTATTAATCGGGTTTCAAGTTTAAAATCCTTGCATCTTCCCGGAGAAAAATTGCTGGAAGATGGTATTATGCTGTTGAATCTTCAAATGGCAGGTATGCTGATTGGTGGGATTTTTTGGGGAATCATGGGAGATAAAAAAGGACGACTTTCAGTATTGTTTGGTTCTATTTTGATTTATTCTATTGCAAACATTGGGAATGGATTTGTAACTACCATCACTCAATATGCTGTACTAAGATTTATTGCGGGATTTGGACTCGCCGGTGAACTGGGAGCTGGTATTACATTGGTAACGGAAATTTTACCGAGAGAGAGACGAGGTTATGGGACTACCCTGGTAGCTACTGTGGGCATTATGGGCGCTTTGCTCGCATACTTTGTTTCTCATCTTTTTGACTGGCGAACGGCTTATTTTATTGGCGGTGGCTTAGGATTAATACTCATGGTGTTGCGGGTAAGAGTTTTTGAATCAGGCATGTTCCTGAAGCTAAAGGAAAAGAACATTAAACGGGGTGATGTAATTAAATTATTTAATAATAAAACACGGCTGTTAAAATACGTGAACAGCATACTGATCGGAATACCGATATGGTTTGTGATTGGAATTTTGCTCACGTTTTCCCCGGAATTTGGCCAGGCAATGGGTCTTGACCAACCCGTTGATGCAGGTAAGGCGGTCACGCTTGCTTTTGCCGCCCAGGTTTTGGGTAACTTGACAAGTGGTTTTCTCAGTCAATATCTGCAAAACAGGAAAAAAGTAATTTTATTATTTATTTTATCTTCCTTTTCACTGGTTATTGTCTATTTACTAGTACCACTCCATACCACAATATTATTTTACTTACTATGCACTTGCCTCGGATTTTGCAGTGGCTATTGGACGCTTTTCATTACAGTTGCGGCCGAACTCTTTGGCTCCGATCTCCGGGCAACTGTTGCCACTACTGTTCCCAATTTTGTCAGGGGGTCCGTAATTCCGTTAACCATGCTATTTGCCATGGTGAAAAATTATGTTGGAATTATTTATGGCGCTTTAGTTGTTGGCGTTCTAAGTTTCGCAATTGCAATCATCGCACTGGTTTTCCTGGAGGAAACTTTTAAAAAAGACATCAATTACGTAGAAGAAGAATGATGGTTTTTTTTATTACGCATTTTTCTGGCATTTAAATTCTTTCATTGGTAGTTTTGGAATTTTTCTCTTTCATTTCAATAAGTTTTGCTCTCAACTCCTTGATTTCCCTGTAAATCGTTCTAACTGTCTTAAAATCTTCATTATTCTCCAACGCAAAATCAAATTGATCACATCTGTTCTGCAAATTAAATAGTAAAGAAATCTTTTCTGAATGTAAATTATTAGATTCCATATCCTTTGGAAATTTTGTATTTATAGCATTTCAAAAATTTGTAAAAGTCTCATTAGTTGAATAAAAGGGCCGGATAGAAATCCAGCCCGGTTAAAATCCAATATCCTATGAAAAACCGATACAAAGGTAGAAGGACATTTGCCGGAAATATTACACAATCGATGGATTGAATTACATAATTTACAGGGTGTCCAAGTGATGTATAAAAGACCAGAAACAATTGTTAAGGTGTGAATGATGTAACTAATTGATTGATTTGTGCAACTGTCGCAAGGCAGAATAATCATATCTTTAGAAAGATCTCATTGAATAAGAAATAATTATTTGAAAATATTCATCAAATTCATGGTGAGCACCCGTTGCAAAACGGCGGTGAAAGAGGAGTTGAAAAAACTTGGTCTTCATTTCATAGTAGTTGAGTTGGGTGAAGTGGATATTATGGAAGACATTTCTGCTGATCAGCGGGAGCAGCTCAAAATTGCTTTGTCCGACCTTGGGTTTGAATTGATTGACGACAGGCGATCAGTTTTAATTGAAAAAATAAAGCATGTAGTCATTGATATGGTTCACAATATGGATGAGCCAATTAAAATAAAGTTCTCTAATTATTTAAGTGAAAAATTGAATCATGATTATACATACATGTCAAATCTATTTTCTGAGGTTCAGGGGACAACGATTGGTCAATTCATTATCTTAAATAAAATTGAACGAATAAAAGAATTGATAATTTATGATGAGTTAACCATTTCGGAAATTGCCTGGAAGATGAATTACAGCAGTGTTGCGCATTTATCCAATCAGTTTAAAAAAGTTACTGGATTATCGCCCTCACATTTTAAGCTATTGAAAGACAAAAGGCGAAGTCCGATTGATGAAATTTAATGATAACACAATTTATGAAACCGGTTATGAGTAAAATGGAAAAATATAATGGGGATGACTTAATAGTTGCACGTAAAGAACTCGCTTTTCAATCAGAAGCACGTGAAAAACTAGAGTCAGATTTAGCGATTGTACGAAAAGAACTCGCATTTCAAAATGAGGAGAATAGAAAGCAGGCATTGAGCTATTCTGCAAGATTGGCTTCTCAATATTCTCTTAGTCTCATTGAGGCAAGCCGCGATCCTTTGTTTACTATCAGTCCTGAAGGAAAAATTACCGATATGAATAATGCATCGGTGAAAATTACTGATATGTCGAGGGAAAGCCTGATCGGCACTGATTTTATTAATTATTTTACTGAACCTGTTAAGGCAACAGAAGGTTACCAGCAGGTTTTTGCTAAAGGTTATGTGGCGGATTATCCATTAACAATAAAGGATGGCGAGCTTACCGATGTTTTATTCAATGGATCGGTCTATAAGGATGACAAGGGAAATGTGCTGGGCGCCGTGGTTGTAGCAAGAGTTATTACTGAACAAAAAAGAATAGAAAAAGAATTAACGGAAGCTAAGGAGTTTGCTGAGCTGGCAACCAAAATTGCAGAAGAAGCAAAAATAAAAGCTGAAACTGCCATGAGAATAGCTGAAGATGCGGTAAAATCAAAACAACAGTTTTTGTCTAATATGAGTCATGAAATCCGTACGCCTATGAATGCGATTATTGGATTTACCAAGGTGGTTTTGAAAACAAATTTGTCAGTAAAGCAAAAGGAATATTTAACGGCTATTAAAATGAGCGGTGACGCACTTATCGTACTTATTAATGATATACTCGATTTGGCAAAAGTGGATGCGGGAAAAATGACATTTGAACAGATACCTTTTAAAATGGCATTATCCATTTCAGCCATGCTTCATTTGTTTGAGACAAAAATTATGGAAAAAAATTTGTTGTTAGTTAAGGAATACGACACCAAAATACCTGAGATGTTGATAGGTGACCCTGTTCGACTGCACCAGATTATATTAAATCTTGTGAGTAATGCAGTAAAATTTACTTCTGAAGGTGAGATTATTGTGAGTGTTCGTTTACTAAATGAGGATGATGAGAGAGTAAATATTGAATTTGCTGTTTCTGATACCGGAATCGGCATTCCGGAAGAAAAAATTGAGAAGATATTTGAAAACTTTGCTCAGGCATCAAGTAATACATCAAGGTTATATGGAGGAACGGGACTCGGTTTGGCCATTGTCAAACAGTTAGTCAAGGCACAGGGTGGTAATATATCCGTAAAAAGCAAATTGGGTAAAGGCTCAATTTTTAGTTTTGCATTAAGTTTTCAGAAATCCAAAGATGAAACAGAATTGGAATCCAGAACCACAGAAATGGATATTGAAATTAAAAATATAAGAGTATTGGTAGTCGAAGATATGGCGCTCAATCAATTATTAATGAAGACATTGCTGGATGATTTTGGGTTTGAAAGGGATATTGCCGGTAACGGGAAAATTGCGCTGGAAAAACTGGAAGCTAAATCTTATGATATAATTTTGATGGACCTGCAGATGCCGGAAATGAACGGATTTGAAACTACTGAATATATCCGGAATAAAATGAATTCTAAAATACCCATTATCGCTTTAACTGCAGATGTAACTACAGTAGACCTTGCAAAATGTAAAGCAGTTGGAATGAATGACTACATTGCAAAGCCCGTTGACGAAAGATTATTATACCAGAAAATTGTAGAGCTTGTAAAAAAGCCGATCCAAATAAATTATAAACGAAATGAACAGAATAACGGTGATCAAATAAAAAAAATAAAGTGCATTGATTTAAATTACCTGATCGGTCGTACAAAATCCGATCCGGCTTTGATGATGGAGATGATTTCACTTTATCTGGAACAAACTCCTCCTTTAATCGCTGCCATGAAACAAAGTTTGAAAGATAAAGACTGGATTTTATTACAGGCAGCAGCACATAAAATGATTCCTTCATTTTCAATAATGGGTATTAGTTCTGATTATGAAAATATTGCAATACAGGTTAAGGAATATGCCGTTTCTCAACAACAAACTGACGGGATATTATTTCTGCTATTGCAGCTTGAAAATATTTGCGAGCAGGCCTGTTTAGAATTGAAAGAAGAGTATAATACGATTAAAAACACTAGGTAATGCAAACTGGAAAAAATGTAAAACTCTTTCTGGTAGATGACGATGCGTTATTTTTGAAATCATTGGAAATAGAGTTTCTTCAACACGCTGATTTTGACATTGAAACATTTTCAACCGGTGAACGTTGCCTGGAGCAATTATCTCACAACCCGGATGTAATTATTTTAGATTATCATCTTAACGGAGTTGATAAATATGCGATGAACGGAATAGAAACATTAGATAGAATAAAGACCTTTAACCCGGATATTCCTGTAGTTATGCTGTCTTCTCAGGATAAAATTGATGTGGCAATAAACTGTATGCATCACAGGGCTTTCGACTATGTAGTTAAAAGCGAGACGGCTTTCATGCGCTTACAAAAAATCATCACTGCACTTTTTCGTTACAAAAAAATGGAGAAGACGTTGAGCTGGTACATGGAGCGGATGTAACGGAATAGGTGATGCTACCGGATTTTGCTGTCGAAAAGCTATTGTAACTAATTTCCTGTCAATTCCCTTGTATTTACTAAATTATGCGCTGTCCTGAACGGACCGGTCAGGCCTGCATGAGTTTTAAGGAAGCAGTTTTTTGAATAGCTGTCCGCAGCTTTTTAGTCTTTTTAAGAATGATAAGTATTCTGGAAAGCCCTTCAGCACGTTCGAGGAGGAGCTCTGTTTCCCTGCGCTTACCCGTCACCGTAAGTTCCAGCCTGTTTAATCCGGGAATCATTTCGTGGGGGGAAATGATCAATAATCCTTTATTATACAGGTCACTCAGGACCGCCCGGTACTGGGGCCAGCAGCCTTCAAAAATTATATAGAATTCATCCGCCGGGGTTTTTGGATTATTCCTGATCGCAACCAGGATTTCGAGCTCCATCTTTTTACTTTTTTCCATTGTAGTTTTTTAGAGGGTACAATAGTAAATGGACCGGATTTGAGGTTAAACAATATAGCTAATTGTATACCTATTTGCAATCCGTAAATATGCGGTTACCGTGCTCGTGATTTTACCTAAAAGACGATGCGGTTTAGTTCTTTGTTCTGGCCTGACTGGTTATCGGATGATATCCCAAATTGGGAATCATACTTATTTTTTTATAACAGTTTTTTTGAAAATCTGGCATTCCTTTGGCATAATGATAACAAACCCTTAAAAATGAAAATATATTTTGCGGCTTTTTGTTTGTTAACTGCCAGTTCTTTTGTTAGTCAGGCTGATGCTCAGGTAAGTTTGAGCGTTAGTGTGAATGTGGCCAGCCAGCCCAGCTGGGGTCCTTCCGGGTACGATAATGTGAATTACTATTACATGCCCGATATTGAAACGTATTATTACGTTCCCAAACACCAGTTTATTTATTTGAATGGAGGAAATTGGGTTTTTGCCACTACGCTTCCTCCCAGATACCATTCATACGACCTCTATCGCGGATATAAAGTGGTGATCAACGATCCACAACCGTACATGCATCATGATCATTACAGGGATCGTTATGCGCATTACCGTGCATACTACGACCATCAGCCCGTTCTGCGCGATCACAGGGATGACGGACCCGGAAACGGACATGGGAAAGGCCATGCTTATGGACATGATAAAGATGATAAACATGAAGATAAGGATCATGGTCACAGAGATCATAATGATTAGGGAAAAAAATAATATAGTTTAGATAAAAGTGATATAAAAATGCGCGGTAGTCGCCCTGGGTCAGATTACCAATATTGATACTATCCGCCTGCAACATTAAATATAGTTCGTTCACTATTGGATAATAAACTTAAAGATCCCGCCTTAAAAGCGGGATCTTTTTTTGTTGGCCTCTAATATATTCAAACGTTATATTGACGCTTTCTTACAGAAATGTGATCCAGGTTTTGAGGTCTGGGCCTTTCATCACAAAGGTGAAAGCATAAATGATTGTAACTTTTATGTGGATGTAAACGTCACAACAAATAAAATGAAAAAATTAAATCAAACATTTCTATTTATTTATTCCCTCCTTACTACTATGGTTTTTATCATTTCATTGATATGGTTTTCCAGGCAGTTAAATCATAATAAGGTAATTTTCGATAAAATTGAGGCACAGCAAATAAGAATTATTGAGCCAGACGGGACATTACGAATGATCATCTCCAATCATTCTAAATTCCCAGGAATTATAGTTAAAGGAAAAGAAGAACCATTTGACCGGCCTCAGGCTGGAATGCTTTTTTACAATGACGAAGGTTCTGAAAATGGCGGACTCATCTTTGGAGGATCAAAAAACGATAAAGGTGAAGTTATAAATTCAGGAGGTAGCCTTTCCTTTGACAGGTACATGGGAAATCAGGAAGTTCAATTGATTGGCGTTAATGATAAGGATGACCGCTTTGCCGGACTCATGATTTCAGACAGCCATCCTGCTGAAAATAAAGACCCATCAAGAATTTGGGTTGGACGAAATGAAAATGGTTCATCAGAAATAGCATTAATGGATTCATCGGGCAATAAACGTCTGATTCTTCAGGTTTTGCCTAACGGAAAAAGTAGTATGACTTTCCTGGATGAGAAAGGTAAAATATTGAACAGCTTAAATCCGAACTAAGTGAAGGGGAGCCAAAAATAATAATCCCGACCCTCCATTAATCTTTCAAATGTGCTCTTCTTTAACTCTCATTTACTTATTAATTTTCATCCGCATAATTCTGTGTTTCAGTAATATCGCCGGTTGTATCATACTGTATCGAGAGACCATTTCGTTTATCAGGCAAAAAATAAAAGAACGCTGCGATAGTTCTCATATTTTGGTGGCTACCGAAATGGTCTTTATAATTCGGGACGGAGGAGAAATGTCCGCGGTGGTCACCATGGTATTGCCGTTAATTGTGAATGTCGCCGTCGTAGTCATTTTTTTCGGATTATACTGAGGCTCCAGTGTTAACTTAAGCTGGTCATGTGCGACGGACCAGATGCCTTTCATTGTTATTATCTCTGTGCTGTTGGGAGCCGAAAAATTCAAAATAAATGTATGGTCTGCGTTATAATTTATTTCGGAATTTCCGGCTTCTTTAGCCGTTTTCTCCTCCATGGGTTTACCTGCTTGTTTGGCGTACTCAGCGCTGAAATAATTTTTTACAGATACCCCTTTCCATTTGCCAACAATGGATTGGCCTCCGCAGGTTGTAAGTAAAGAGAATCCAAGGAACATGCAAATGCTAAGCATTGAGTTTTTCATAATATTGATCAGTAATGATAGTCGTGGTAATTTTTTTCTTTTCCGTATTCATCCACATATATTTTATGCCGGTATTTTTTATGCGTATAATGCACTTCATACATATCCGGCGCTGAATGCCGGTCAATCCGAACTACCCGGTAACCATCTGAACCCGAATAATTCCGGGTCATATGATCCGTAACCGGTTGCGGTATGTCTCGGTTATCATATTGCGAATGGGTATCTATATGTACGCCGTCTGACCGATAATAGGCAACAGATTCCCCGTTATCATTATCCCTGTCATTGAATTTTACCTCGAACCCTTTGCCCTGGTTAACCCATTCTCCGCCCTGAGATTTCGGATAATCCCGGTGGAAAGATTCCCGAACATCATTTGGAGGATTTGTTCCCGATTGGGAAAAAGCAAATGAACTAAAAAACAACAATGAGACTGAACCAATCATTTTTAACATCATTTTTTCCTTTATGTATTCAATAACCCTGCCACCCACTTATGAAATTTCACTGGCATGATTATAGATCGGGAAAATCCGTTTTGAATAAATGGGCAGATCTCAATTCTTTTGACAAGCAAACGGCGAGAACATCTTCAAGGCACTATTGGAAAAAATCATTGCCGATACATATACTCAAAAGAAGGCAGCTATCCTTTTACATTCAAAATAAAATCTGCGATTAAATAACCTCCACAGAATTGATCAGCTTTTTTTGAAATTTAGAGAGAATTCCTCGTACGCCATTAAGCTGGAAGGGCTTTTCCAGAAAATAGTCAGCTCCGTTTCTGAGCGCCTGATTCATTATTCTTTCGTTAAGGTCAGCTGTAATGAATACAATTTTTGTGAAGGGGGAAAGGGCTTTAAAGGTCTCAATCATTTCCACTCCCAGGCCGTCCGGCAGATTATTATCAAGAAACATCAACATCGGAAACGAGTCAATCTCTTTCAGAGCATCTTTGAGATTATCAATACAATAGGCAATAAGGTCACGGCTAACGCAGATTGAAGTCAATATGGTACATAAATCTTTATCATCATCCACAATCAAAATATCCATCACCCACTTTATTTTGATAATGCAAAAATCCAGCCTTCATTTAGCGGGTTAATAACTTCCATTAATACTGATATTTTGGGCAAACAGTGGATCTTATTGCCCAACCCGCTCCCGGATTTTGTCATTAAGGACGTTCAGCAGGGCTATTATTTCGAATGGTTTTTTCAAAAACCCATCCGCCCCTATTCTCTTATATATTTTTTCAATTTCAGCATTTGCCGTAAAAAGAATGATGGGTATATGATGCGTACCCCTATTATTTTTTATGAGAGTGACTGCTTTCTCCCCTCCCATTTCCGGTATCCAGAAATCCATGAGAATCAAATCTGGATTTATCTGGTCTATATCACTTAAAATAGCCATGCATTGATTCCTGGTCTCAACCCGGTAATTATGCTGGGTCAAAATTAATGTACACACCGTTAAAATATCAGGGTCATCATCATAAATTAAAATGCAGTTTTGCATGGCTTATATTGGAATGGTAAATGAAAATGTGCTTCCTTTATCTGCTTCGCTTTCGACCCATATTCTGCCTTTATGTCGTTGAATAATTTCCTGGGATATTGACAACCCGATTCCCATCCCCTGGAAATGCATCGCACGCCCCTCTTCCCGGTAATACATCGTAAATATTTTGTTGATGTTCTCCTTTCGTATGCCAATCCCGTTATCCGTAACAGAAACTTTTATTTCCGAGTTCTCATTAATGATGTTTACAAACACTTTATCCGTGTTAGGTGAATACTTAACGGAATTGGTTAATAAATTTAAAAAAACCTGTTGCAACCTTTCCCTATCGGCAGTTACAGGTTCATTTATTTCACCAGTCAACATTATTTTATGGTGGGGCGATATTAATTGAACACCTTCGATAGTGGAAGTGATCATTTCATTAAAATCAAATGTTGAAATTAGCAGGTCAAGTTTTCCATTTTTGATTTTACTGACGTCGAGCAATTCTCCGATAAGGTCATTGAGCCTGTTGATCGATTCACCGGCTTTTTGCACATAGAGAAGATTTTCATTGTTTGATTTTCCCATTTTCAGCTGCGCCAGATCTATATAAGCCTTGGCGGTTGTAAGCGGAGTTTTTAGTTCGTGACTGGCAATATTTATAAATTCATCCTTTACCTGTTCTTTGGTTTTCTGATCATGAATATCTATTGCGGCACCTACCCAGGAGTTAATGGTGCCTTCTTCATTTCTTATAGCTGATGCACGACATAAATGCCACCGGTACATATCATCATATGTTCGTTTGATCTGGAATTCCATATTAAAATCCTGTTCTGCCGCCACTGCATCGCGCCAGGTCGTTATAACCCGGGTAAGGGTCTCGGGGGCTATGATGGTTTGCCAGTTACAACTGAGTGCTTCCGGCAGGGACATCCCTAAATATTCAAGAGAAAACTGGTTAAAATAAGTTATGGCTCCATCCGGTGAAACGGTTAAAGTCATTTGCGGTAAGGTTTCCAGTATCTTCTTTATATCATCTACGTTCTTTTTTTCCGCCCTTTCTTTATCCTTCCATAAAGTAATATCATTGAAGGCAAGTAATATCCAATCCTCCCCATTTTCTCTTTTTATGGGTTGTGCATTTAAACAAATGGTATGTTTTCCTATCGAAGGAAATGTATACGTAATTTCCCATTCCAAAAACTCTTCTTTTGTTGTTTGAATATTTATCAACTGACTGCGGAACCCAGGGATTTCCCATCCCTTATTTTGCAGTTCAAACAATATTTTTCCGGTTGACTCTTCCTCTGTTAATGAAAAAACTTTGTAAAATGACTTATTTGCACTGACTATCCTGAAATCCTGGCTAAGAATTAACAGAGGCTCGTGTATGGTCGTAACGATGGCTTCGGCGTATAATCTGGCCTGATTCAGTTGTTCATTACGGTCAAATAGCTCCTGATTTACTGTAATCAATTCTTCATTGGTGCTCTGCAATTCTTCCTTACTCGTTTCCAGTTCCTCGTTCAGGCTTTGCAATTCTTCACTCCCACTGAGCAATTCTTCGTTAGCACTCTGCAGTTCCTCATTGGCGGCTTCCTGATCCTCACTGATAGTTCTCATGTCTTCCCTGACCCGGGTAAGTTCGCTTTCCAATTCCCTGTTGCGAATATCCAATTCGGTTTGAATACTCTTAAAAGATTGAGCTTTGGAATCCGTTAATTTCTGGGTGTTTAGCGAATGGCTAAAAAGAATCAGGAAATAGGGCTCAATATTATGGAGCAATGGTATGACATCAATCGTGACCAGTACTTTTCCATTATTCACAGAAATGGCTTCCTTGCGTTGAACTTCTTTGGAAATTTTTGATTTATGCAGTGCACTGCGAAGTTCAAAGGACAATCCTTCACGGGCCATTTTCAGCACATTTAAACTCGCCTTTCCCGGAGGTGCTTCCAGGAATTCTCCGGTCGATCCCCTGAATTGGACAATATCCAGCTGGTCATTTACGATTACACCCGCAGGAGTATATTTTGAAAGCAGAATTTCATCTGCTTTTTTTTGATAATCATCTTTTTTTCTTTCATTGCTTCGCAGTCCATAGTCTTTGTCCTTAAACGCCTCTTCACTCCGGTCAGTGGTAACATGCATCATCCTGCCTGGAAGCGCCTTTCTTGTGTACAATTTTTCCTTCTTTTCAAAAAGAAGAAAAAGATCAGAAGCGCTGCCAATGGTTTCGGAATTTCCAAGCAATAAATACCCCTCCTCATTCAGGGCATAATGAAATGTATTAAAAGCTTTTTTTTGAAGGAAGGGTTCCAGGTAAATCAGTACATTCCTGCAGCTCAGAAAATCCATTTTTGCAAAGGGTGGGTCTTTTAAGAAATTATGCCGGGCAAACACGCACATATCCCTGATGGTTTTCTTTACCTGGTAACCTCCGGTTGTTTTGATAAAGTATTGTTGACGCCGCTGCTCCGAAACACCTTCTAAATCACGGGCACTGTATAGTCCAAACCTTGCTTTGGTTATTGATTTCTCTGATGTATCAGTCGCGAATATTTGTATTTTAATGGTAGAAACTTTATCAATTAAATATTCATGCAGACATATCCCTATAGAATATGCTTCTTCACCTGTTGAGCAACCTGCTACCCAAATGCGCAATGGTTTGCCCAGAGATTTATTCTTTATAAGTTCCGGAAAAATGGCGTTTCTCAAATGCTCAAAGGTTTTCGGATCCCGAAAAAAAGAAGTAACCGGGATCAGGAGATCATTAAAGAGAATATCCCGCTCCGTTTTATCTTGTTTTAAAAACTCAAAATAATCCATCACCTTATCCAGGTTAAGAATTGCCAGGCGGCGGAGAATACGCCTGCGGATGGTGGTTTGCTTGTAGTATGTAAAATCAACCCCATTCCGGGTTCTGAGAAGGGTAAGTATATTATTAAAACTTTCATTTTCTATTAACTTGGCATTGGTTTCAATATCTTCAGAAGGTAGCAGACTAAATTTGCGGTTTAGTTCAAGCAACTGGAGTGGCATCTTTTCCGGTGTTAAAATAAAATCCACCACTTCTGCATGAATGGCGCTCGATGGCATCGCATCATAAGCGGCACTGTCAGGGTCCTGGGCAAAAGTTATTCCCCCGTGTGCCTTTATATTTTTTAAGCCAATCGTACCATCTATTCCGGAACCAGACAGTACGATTCCTATTGCATGACTCTGATGTACATCCGCAAGCGATGAAAAGAAAACATCAATGGGCATATTTTTTTGATCTTTTGAGGGCCTGGGGGAGATTTGAAGAATGCCATCATTGGCGACCAGCATTTTATTGGCCGGAATAATATATATATTATCGGGCATTACCTCCATATTGTTCATGATCTCCTGAACCGGAATGCTGGATTCCCTTTGTAATATTTCAGGGAGGGAGCTACTGTGATCCGGGTGTAAATGCTGAACCAATATATACGCCATACCCGACTCTTTCGGAATGGCTTTTACAAGTTTCTTAAATGATTCCAGACCACCAGCAGATGCGCCTATCCCCACGACCGGAAACAGGTTTTTGGAAAGTGTTTTTACCCTGCTGTTTTCTGTTGAGGATAAATTAAGATTTTGATCCCGAACTATTGGGAATGCTTTTCCCGCGTGAAGTTCACCTGAATCCATGAGCGAGAAATTTTAGATGATTATGAAACCTTTTAGTCTTAAAAAATGAGGAGAATCAAATTACTTTTCGAAAAGTAATTTTTTCTAAGATCAAGGTTGATGCTATAAATGCCATAAAAGATACTACAATTTATTTAAACTTGGTAATTAATATTTACATCTCCCCCGTATTTTTACTGTCTCTGGAAAATATCAAATGTTAAACCAGAGAATACGGCATATGAATTGCCTCCTATAAAATATGCCCCAACGATCTAATTTCTCGCATGCTATTGAGAATGCAACATCCGGTATTGTCCTTTTCGCGGGGAAAACAAGTACCGTACTCATTATTTTAATCCTGGTGATTTGCTGGGGTATTTCCGGTTTTTTTCTGAATTTTTCTTCGCGATGGCAGATGGTCATTGAAATCGCTTCCAGTGTCATCACGATACTTATGGTTTTTTTGATCCTGAAATCCCAAAATAAAGATTCACTGTCCATACAATTAAAATTGAATGAACTGGTAGCGGCCAATGAAAAAGCAAGTAACCGGTTAGTCAATGTGGAGGGAATGACAGAAGAAGAATTAATGATCATTCAAAAATATTACTCCAGGCTGGGTGAATTTGCCAAAAAACAGGATAGCCTGCAACAGTCACATTCTATTGACGAAGTTCACGAGGAGCATTCCATCAAAAAAGAGATGGAACAGGAATTAGTGGAAGTAAAAAAAGCCGAATGAATTATTGCTACTTAATGAGTATTTCCCTCCTCATAACAAGAGTAACCTTTTTCTCATTGGCTCATCATGATTGTCCTGATAATCCTTTTCATGGCTGCCATTATCCACATAAATTGTTTTATCCTGATTCTTATGCTGAGGTGACCCACCTCAGCCTGTTTGAAACATACAATCTATTGTTGCGGACCGTTAAGATCGATGTTATTTTCTTCCAATTTCTCTTTTTTCAATTCCATTTTTCCAAATTTCCAGGTGAAGTTGATGCCTAACGACCGGTAAGGGATTTCGCGAAGATTACTGCTCACAAAGCCCGGACCATAAAGATCAGTTCGCTGATTCACATATTTGGAGAAAATATTATTGGCTGTCAGGGCAATACTACCTTTCTTATTCCAAAACTGTTTCCTAAGCGCTAAACTATAGGAAGTATATGAGGGGTAAGTCCCCTGTGCTTCGTGATGGGGTGAACTGAAATTTCCAAAAAATTCCGCAGCGAAATTACTGGTAAATTGATAAGAGGCATTGACGTTGAAACGATATATGGTTCCGCTGGAATTGTATCCGGTGTCCACCTGATTGATCGTATACCTATAGAAAAACATAAAATTGGTTCGTACATTAAATTTTTCATTTAAGTGGAAATTAAAGAAAAGATTAGTGCCTGCGTTTTTTTCAATTCCAACGTTCTCACGTGTGGTTACGGCTACATTGGTGTATGTCGTGTCGCCAACAGTAAGAGAAGGATAGTAAACTATAAAGGGCTGTATATCATCATTACTAATCCGGTAAAACAAAGTAATCATAAATGATCCTGTTCTACCCAGATCATTGTTGTAGGATGCTTCAAAACGATCCCAAACTTCGGGCTTTAAATTAGGATTGCCGGTGGTTACATTTTTTGGATCACTGGCGTTGATATAGGGGTTTAAGTCCGAATAATCGGGGCGGTTAATTCTTATTGTATAACTCAACTTGAATGTTTGGTTTTCACCAATTTTTTTCATGAGGAAGATTGAGGGAACAAATGTGTTATACCCTTCTACTACTTTCTGTTGTGAGTTTGCATAGAACGAATTCACCTGGGTTCTTTCATAACGTCCGCCAAGCCTGGCATCAAACAGGTTGCCGACAGGAAAATTTAATTCGGCATAAGTTGCATAAACTTTTTGATGGTAGCTTAGGTTATTCGATAAGGAAGAATCGTACAGATAATTATTAGCGTAAGAATCCCAAAGCAACGCGTCCGCAATGCTGGAGATATCATATCCACTGAATTTCCCACCTACTCCAAAATTTATGTCCTTGCTTAAAGGCTGCACGTAGTCCATCATGATTTCGTACTCACTCTCTTTAGCAGGATTGTTGTTTCTTGTACCATAATCTAAAGAGTCCTGTGGCTGTAAATACTGATCACTTCCAGAAGTAATTAAATTATGGGCAAAGCTTCCATCCATACTAATTTCAAATTGCTGATCCTTATTTATAAAATTGTGTTTGAAATTAAGACTTGGATCAAAACTATATTGTCTGAAAGCACTATTTGTATTAATAGTCGAAATGATAGATGAAAAAACCCCTCCGGCATCATCGCGGGTTTGTTCCAACTGATTAATGAATCCGGTTGACTTGTTACCGAAATTGTGATAGTTCAGGGCACCGGAGAAATTGTTCCTGTCGCTCGCGGCCCAGTCAAATCCAATTCCTGACTGAAATCCATGCCGGTTAAAATCAGTGCTTCCGTCCTGTTGCAGCAAATAATTAGTTTTCGATGTTGTGTCTGTTGATACACGTTGAAAACTATTTACAGAGGTTGTTGTGAGTCTGGCATTACCATTCATGAATAAGTTCAAGCCAAATTTTCCCTTTCGCGCATTTGCATTGATGGAACCGTTTTGCACGATCGTCCCCACAGTCAATGAAAGGTCTCCGTTAATTCCCTGAAGCGTGTTACGTTTTAGTATAATATTAATGATACCTCCTGTACCCTGTGCATCATATTTTGCGCCGGGGTTGGTGATCACCTCAATACTCTTTATCTGATTGGCCGGAATGGATTGTAAGACGTCCGTAATATTGCTTCCGAAAATGGTGGAAGGCTTTCCATTGATCAGAAAACGGATGTCTGTACTGCCCTGAAGTTCTACATTCCCATCTACATCTACTGATATTTGCGGTACTTTCTTTAGGATATCGGTTGCCACTCCTGTTTGAGAGGTAATATCGTTTTCTGCATTATAAACCAGTTTGTCAATTTTATTTTCAACCAGTGGTTTTTGGCCAGTTACAGTCACTGCTGCAAGGGCATTTACCTTTGAAGCCAGCTGGATATTTCCTAAACTCACTGTTGAAACTTTGGTGGCTAAAATAATATTACGTAGCGTTTTCGCACGATACCCGATAAATTCAATTACGACATTGTAATTGCCGGGAGAAAGATTGTCGATGTAAAAATATCCTTTGTCGTCAGTTGAACCACCACTTGCAGGCTTTATGTTATTATTCAAATACACCGTAACTGTAGCATATCCAATGGTCGCCCTCGAACTCGAATCAATTACTGTTCCCTTGATGCTTCCCGGATTTGAGACTTTTCTTTCGTCCTGAGACCAGCAGCGCATAAACAGAAAAATCAGTGATAAAATACAAACACAAATTTTCATAGAATTGCAAGGTTACATCAGGATTCTGAAGAAATTTGGAATTATTTGACAAACACATTAGTGCCTGGCTTTAATTTCCGTTGTTTAAAGGGCGTCATTCAGGTGAAGCAATTTGTCAGAATACGTTTGTGCGTAACAAACTTTAGCGAAAAATATTGATGTGGAAAGAATGAGACAACAAAAACGCGATGGAGTGAATATCTGTTTTTTTTATAATTAGTTGGATGATTGCCATGTATGCTTCTCTTCTTTTGCATATTTAGTCCAGCTGTAAAGAGCGTCGTAAATTTTTATACCATTTTCAAGTTGCTCCTTAGAAAGCTCGCATTCATGACAGTGTAATTGGAATATGGTAAATGAAATGAAGCAGGATACTACATCTTTGAATTGGTTTTTTCCAATGCTGCTTTTAAACCAGCGGCTAATTTTTCGGGGTTGCCGACTGCCCAGAAATGCATCATGAATAAGCGCGGATCGTCATATAGCATATGATTATGGATCGCGGTAACAGTGATCCCATTTTCAGTAAGTGCTTTTACTACAGGGTTCACTTCATTGGCCAGCAAAACAAAATCTCCTGTAATGCCTGCGTTATATCCATCCATTTGGAAATTAATCCCGGTGGTCATTCCAATGGATGGAGGCATTTCCATTCCGCTTTCCATCAGTTTTTCTTTTCGTGGAAAACTATACGATAATATTATGCCATTATGCTTCCCGGTTTTCCCGAGAATGGCTTCTACTTTTGACCAATCCGTGGAAGCCATGGTTTGTTGTGCTCCCGGTGCAGTAAGTGGCGTACCAGTTATCGCCAGAACAGATTTAATGGATGCAGCCAATTTTAAGGGATCGCCACTGCCCGAAAAGTGAATATATTTAATAGCCGGTTTTTCATTCGTCAAATGATTGTGTATGGCGGTAATGGATAAACCCGCAGAAACCAGTTTTGAAACAGCGACAGCTTCTTCTGTATCCTGGAGCACTAAATCTCCCATCATCATGGATTCACTACCCATAAATAAGATGCCGATCCAGGATGTCAGTGCAAGGCCCGGCGAAACTGAAAATTCATTTATTTTAACTTTCAAATCTGCTCTGGGATAGGTAATCCTGTATACCATTCCCTGAACGGTTCCTTTTTTCCCAAATACATTGTCCAGGCCTGTTGAATCAACCTGGGCTTTGCTGAATAAACTATGTGACAATAGAAAAAATGAAAGTAGTGCGCATTTAATTTTCATATGATTAGTTTTATTATGATACCAATGGTTGCAGCGAGAAGTATTATTACCGGTTCCTTTATTTTTTTTATATAAACGAGTATTAGCAAACTGCTAAGTGAAATCAAAAAAGTCGGGATATCTTTTATACTGTGTGCGGTAATAACAATCACAGATCCCATAAGCGCTCCGACGACCGCGGCGGTTATGCCATCAACAAATGCTTTAATTGAACCATATTTGACAATTTTATTAAAATATGGAGCTGGTATTACAGTAAATAAATAACATGGAAGGAATGTAGCAAGGCTTGCAATGGACGCTCCGGGAAAACCGGCAATGAGGTATCCAATAAATCCAACGGTTATAACGACAGGTCCGGGTGTGATCATAGCTACCGCTACAGCATCCACAAACTGTGATTCTGTGAGCCAGTGGTTTTTATTAACGACTCCGCTGTGAAGAAATGGAACGATTGCAAGCCCGCTCCCGAATACAAATGCACCTGCCTTCAGAAAAAACAATCCAATCTTACCCAATATCTCCGGATCGTAATCCCACAAACCGATTCCTGTAAATAGAAATATTGACATCCGCGACTTAGTAATAAAAAGTCCTTTCGGTGGGTTTTTAACTAACATATATGTCAACCCCGCCCCGATTAAAATCCAAATTTCCTCTGATTGAGTAAGTACGGTCATTATAAATCCCAAAAAAAATAAAACCCAGAGCAACCAGTTTGCCTGAATACTTTTAATATTTAGTCTACCTATTGATTTTAATGTAAGTTTATATGCACTCAGTGAAATAATGCCTATTACTGCAGCGCCAACTCCATAAAAAACTGCCTGCATCCAGGGTAACCCACCATACAATTTATAAGCAATTCCGAGACCAATAACCATCAGAAAGGAGGGAAGAATGAAGGCCATCCCCGTAAGAGTAGCGCCTAAAATCCTGTAATGTACAAATCCCAAATAAATCCCAAGTTGCGCTGCGAGCGGTCCAGGAGCTAATTGAGCTAATGCAAGACCTTCTTTATATTCATCTTCAGAAATCCATTTTCTTTTCTCCACCAGGTCACGGTGCATATATCCAACCAGTGCTACGGGTCCTCCGAATCCGCTATAGCCTAATCTGAAAAAATAACCAACCAATTCCCGAAGGCTGTATTCAGGTTGTTCGTGAATTGTTTTTTCATCCATTTTCGCAAACCTACCTTACCTGAATATCAGAAAATAGTATGAAACTGACTATTTGTACAAGTATTACTTTTTTAATACAGTTTTCCTGTATGAAGATGGATTTTTGCCGGTATGTTTTTTGAAGATGCGGGTAAAATGACTTTGATCAGAAAAGCCGGTCAGGTAGGCAATTTCTGTCAGCGAATAAGATGATGATTGCATTAATTCCGTTGCTTTTTCTATACGATGTTTTCGAATATATTCACCAAAACTCAAGTCATCAAAGTATTTAGAAAATTCTCTGGACAGGTAGGATGGATTTATGGAAAGATTTTTGGAAATCTCTCTTAAACTTAAGTTCGTATCAATATGATCCTGGATAATTTCTTTTAGCTCCTGTGCCCATCCTGGAATTTTCTTTTTTGAACCTGGCTTTTCCCTCAGGTATTTATTAAAAACATCCAACAGAAGATTCTCAAATGGTTGCTCTGTATGTTTTACTTTTTGGAGGTATTTAGCCCAGCTATAAAGGGCATCGTACAATACCATACCCTGCAGCAATAATTCCTGATCGTCTTTAACATTATAACTGAGGCCTGCTGAGATCGCCCAAAGACCATTTGATTGCGCTGCCAGTTCGTGGTGATCGGTGTCAGCCCCTCTTACTATTGGAGCGATAGCCAAAACGGCCTTATCTTTAATTTTGTATTTCCTGATGAAATAATCAAATGTGCATTCCTTTCCATAATGAGTGAATTCTACATCTGGAATATCGAACGGAATGGCATCCAGTTTCTTTGATTGCTTCAGAACCTGATCAAAAGGGACATATAATATTTCGGCTTTTTCATCAATAAATCGTTTAATCAGCCAGGGGCATGCAATACGATCAATTTTGGGCCGTTCCCGGGTAATCCATTTCATGAATTAAAGATAAGACTAAGCGGAATCAATGATTCCTGTACCCGTTTTAATTTCTTACTGTGTATTTTTGATATGATTTAGATGTCATTTTTAATTTTTGAATGGCACACGTGTTATTCCCATTTTTTATTTATGTACTCCAATACTATCTAAAATGAAACTTTCAATTATACTATTATTAAGTATCGTTTCCCTTTCAGTCTCTGCAAAATCATTCAAATCTGATATGGTAGAGGTCTCATCCTATGACAGCTCCATACAGTCTCCGCTTTCCAAGCTGCTTATATTGTACTACGATCTTAAAAATGCCCTCGTAAATTCTGATGCCATTGCAGCATCAGATAAAGCGGGTTCATTATTAAAAGCTATAAATGGGGTTGATACGAAAGTACTCCAGGCAGATGAACGTAAAGTATTTATGTCTTTACAGGATAAATTAAGCTATGACGCAAGGCATATTTCTGAAGTTCAGAAAATAGAACACCAACGGGAGCATTTTGCAAACCTGTCTATTAATATGTACACACTGGCAAAATCTGTCCGGCTTTCCGGTAATCCTATTTATGAAGATTATTGCCCCATGAAGAAAGCGTATTGGTTAAGCGCCGAAGCAGAAATTAAAAATCCTTATTTCGGCAACCAAATGCCTGATTGTGGTAGCGTTAAAAATACGCTGCATTAATCTTTCACCAAATATTTGTTTGGTCTCGGATATATCGTAAACAAATCATTTTCTATTTCCACGCAATATGACAGTGATTTAAAATTCGGCGGGGAATTACTTTAACTTATTAAAATAAGATTTTATGATGGATCATTCAAAAATGGATCATGGGAATATGCAGCAAGGCGGGGATCCATCATTGGGAATTGAAGGGCATGACCATCATGCGATGATGATTAAGGATTACAGAAAACGGTTTTATGTAGTCCTGGTTTTAACTGTTCCAATCATGCTGTTATCAACAATGATACAGCGAATTATTGGTATTCACTGGCAGTTCAATGGCTCTGTCTATATTCTATTTGCCTTATCCTCCATGGTATATTTTTATGGTGGACTGCCTTTTTTAAAAGGATTGGCTGATGAGGTGAAATCAAAGAATCCTGGTATGATGTTTTTGATAGGCTTTGCCATCACGGTAGCTTACGCATATAGTGTGGCCGTAGTATTCGGATTGAAGGGCATGGATTTTTTCTGGGAACTGGCAACACTGATATTAATTATGCTCCTGGGTCATTGGATAGAAATGAAATCAGTCGCAGGTGCGTCAAAGGATCTGGAACTATTGGTCCAGTTAATGCCTTCAGATGCACACATGGTAATGGCCGATATGATTCATGATGTGAAAACCGGTTCACTCAAAACAAATGATGTAATTCTGGTTAAACCGGGCGAAAAGGTTGCAGCTGATGGAATCATACTGGAGGGAGAGAGTTATTTGAATGAATCCATGTTGACGGGCGAATCAAAACCGGTCAAAAAGATAAAAGGAGATAAAGTAATCGCTGGTTCTATAAATGGAAACGGTGCCATTAAGGTTACCGTATCCCATGCTTCAAAAGATTCTTATCTGTCACAGATTGTAAAACTGGTGGATGATGCACAAAAATCAAAATCCAAAACACAGTTGCTGGCAGATACGGCGGCAAAATGGTTAACCGTTATTGCGATTCTTGCTGGGATCGGTACCTTTTTATATTGGTATTTAACTGGACAAACGCTGGCATTTGCGATTGAGAGAATGGTTACGGTAATAGTAATTTGTTGTCCCCATGCGTTAGGATTAGCAGTGCCGCTAGTAGTGGCAAAATCAACAGCGCTTTCTGCAAAACATGGTCTACTGATAAAAAACAGAACTGCTTTTGAAAATTCAAGAAAAATCACCATTGTAGTCTTTGATAAAACAGGTACGCTGACCGAAGGGAAGTTCGAAGTATCAAGGATTGTTCCCCTTCAAAAAGATTTCAATGAAAATGAAATCCTCCGTTTGGCTTCTGCATTGGAACAAAAATCAGAACATCCCATAGCAACGGGCATTCTTCAAAAAGCAAAAGACCTGTCTATAGCCATTCATGGTACTGAAAAATTTAATGCTCTGACCGGTAAAGGTGTGGAAGCATTCGTAGATGGCAAAAAAGTAATGGTTGTTAGTCCTGGCTATTTGAAAGAAAACAATATAAAAATGCCTGATGGTTTTTCTACAAATGATACCGAAACGGTCGTATTTGTAATTGTAAATAATGATCTGGTTGGATTTATTGTTTTATCCGACAAGATACGACCCGAATCTATGGACGCCATTAAGACTTTAAAGCAAAACCATATCAAATCCATATTGCTTACAGGTGATAATAGTAAAGTGGCAAAAAGTGTAAGCAATACTTTAAGTATGGATGGTTTTATTGCCGATGTTTTGCCACATCAAAAATTAGATGAGATAAAAGAATTACAGAATAAAGGTGAATTTGTTGCCATGACAGGTGATGGAGTTAATGACGCACCTGCATTGGCGCAGGCAGATGTTGGAATCGCTGTTGGAAGTGGAAGTGATATTGCTGCTGAAACTGCGGGAATTGTTTTGGTTAACAGTAATCCTAAAGATATTGTAAGCCTGATTTTATTTGGAAAAGCCACTTATAGAAAAATGATCCAGAATTTGGTTTGGGCCACAGGATACAATGTGGTGGCTTTACCCTTAGCGGCAGGGGTATTGTATAAACAGGGAATATTACTGAGTCCCGCTATGGGTGCAGCTCTGATGGCATTAAGTACAATCGTCGTTGCTATAAATGCAAGTTTTCTTAAGATTAAATGAACAGATCTTGTTAATACTTGTCAAAGTTTAAACCTTACTGCAATATTGCCAACTATTACCTCCACTGGTGCGTAGATTTCATTAAACAACGAAACATCCTAAATTAGGATGTTTCATTAAGTGACCCCGCTCGGGCTGATCTCGAACCATTTTTTAGATGATTTAAAACTTTTAGCATCTCTTTCTGTTCGATTTATGAAAAATTTATTTTTTCACATCTGCCAATGAAATTGCATTGCATAAATGCTTTTGTGGTGGGGTAAAAACTGCTTAGAAAGAAACCCTTAAAACAACTTGTCGTGCAAAATATTCCAGGAAAGTCACTCTAAAACGGCAGATTTTCCTATGCCTGGATACATTTGTAAATAGATCGATTTAAAGAGCGGGAATGAATCCAACTCAATATGATAGACAAAGTAAGCGAAATGTGAACTTCTTCAGCCTCAACTGGCGCAAATAGGATTATCAGACCAACCTGCATGGAATATTATCATCCTCCGATAAATAATAAATGGCACATACCCGGTGATACCCATCGGCGATAATTAATTTGGAATTCTGTCTCACGAGTAAAACAGGTGACATCTTACCACCCTTCTTAACCTTTCGCAAATTTTCCTGAACATGAATATTATCCTTGTTCAATAAGGGCAGCTGGCTCGCCCTTAATATATCCTTCGCCTTTTTTAAAATTGTTTTTGCGGCTTTCAATTTCTCAATGTAGTCCGATACTTCCGTTTCATTGAAAAGCAGGTCCAGATAACCGCCAGCATTGGGAAAATCATGTTCCTGCGGATCTTTTAACCAAAATTTACCCATGATATTTCATTTAATGTAACTGAAAATAGATCATTGCACCGGCTGCCATCGCCATAAACAAAAATGTCGCAGCGCCTATTATATTTGCACCGGTGGTATTGGTGTAGTTCCCCATAATTTTTTTATTATTACAGATATGCAAAATGATTCCGATCAGGACAGGCGCAGTCAATCCGTACAGAACGGCTGAGTATATCATTGCCTTCACCGGGGAAATGCCCAGATAATTCAGAGCAAGACCCAGGATTAATGATCCGGTAATAATAATATAAAACGATCTGGCATCCCGGAATTTATTGTCTAATCCTGCTTTCCAGCCAAACGATTCTGCAAAAACATAGGCCCTCGCGCCACTCAGCACCGGTATCGAAAGTAATCCGGTGCCTATGATCCCTATGGCAAATAACAGATAAGCCGTATTCCCGGCGAGTGGTTTCAACGCAAGGGCGGCCTGTTCAACCGTATCGATATTTTTAATGCCATGACTATACAGTTCAGTCGCCGTAGTGAGTATGATGAAGAACATGACAATATTGGAAAATAACATCCCGAAACTGATACTTTTTTTCATCTCCTTCATGATACCCTTATCGATCACATAATCCTTTCCCTTTTGATGTTCTTCTTCCACTTCAATGGAAGCCTGCCAAAAAAACATATAAGGTGAAATCGTAGTCCCCAAGATAGCCACGATAATGCTGATAAACCCCTTATCAAATTGCATCGTAGGAATGAATGTTGCTTTTAATATCTGACGCCAGTCCTGGGTGGAAAAAAAAGGAATAATGATATAGACCAGTAAAACCAGGCATAAGTATTTTAAAACGGAAACGATTTTCTGGTACGGTAAATAAATAACGATCGCCAAAATCAACAAGGTAAAAAATACGCTGAAATAGTTAGCAGATACCGCCGGAAATAATAAATTCGTAACGGCGCCCATGCCGGCAATATCCGCCCCGATATTCAATATGATGGCCGGTGAAGTGGTCAGCAGCATCAGATACAGAACAGAGCGTGGATAATTGGACTTTATTGTAGCGGCCAGTCCCTGGGAAGTGACCAGGCCAATTCTCGCGCACATTTCCTGGATCGCTGCCATCATGGGAAATGTAAATAAAGCCGTCCATAAAGTTTTCAACCCGTACGATGCGCCGGCCTGGGAGTACGTGACAATTCCCGATGGGTCATCATCACTGGCCCCGGTAATAATCCCGGGGCCTATCTCCTTCCAAAATTTATTCATTTTTTCTTCAGCCATTATAGCTTAATCCGCCAATTCATAATCATAATCAATTACCAACTCATTGAACACACGCCAGACACCCGGAGCATTCCAAGCAATCCGTTCAGCTCTCCTGCGGTCATACCAAGATTCAACACTGCCTGATAGTGTTACATCATGATCAGAAACCAAAACTATAATATTCGAATCATCTATAAACCAGTTGCGTCTGAGCGCCTTTTTGACTGCCTTTTCTTCCACCTGATCATCTGTTTCTGAAATCGTGATATTGTTTGTAACACCCGTGATCCCCGAATGATTTTTGACCAGATCTTCTACGGCCTCCCGCTGATAATTATATTCCACTTCACCATCGAGGGTAACCCATCCATTTTCGACTTTTGCTTTTATTTTATCTTTTGGAATATCCCGGTTCCATTTAGCGGCTTTTATTATTTCCTCTGCAATCTCGCTGTCATCTTTTTTCGCCCCGTCCGTTTTCAACTTAACATCCAGTTTTACGATGACAGCTTTTACACCCCTTACATTTTTAGCCGCGTCTTCTGCCTCCAGTTTCTTGGCATAACTGTCCACCGTTCCGGTCAGCGTGATCACACCATCCTGGGCGGTCACACCAATTTCCGCTGCGTTCAGCATTGGTTCCCATTTTATGGCATCCTGAACGTCTTTTTGCAAATCTTCATTGTTCTCTTTCATTTCATTTCGATTTTACTTGTTAATAAATATATGTTCACTCCGATTATTTTTTAATGTTTGAGCATTTCATGGGCGTATTGAACACCGATTCCATACGTGCCTCCGTATTTTTTGATCAGGTCGGTAACAGCTTTGTAGGTTTCACTTCTTGCCCAGTCGCGCTGCAGTTCCAGCAAATATTGAATAGAGGTCATGGTCTTGACACCTGCCTGCATCATACGGTTGATCGCCATCTCATGCGCCTCCCTGCTCATATCTCCCGCCGCATCAGTGATCACGTATACATCATAACCATCTGCCTTAGCCGATAAAGCCGGTTCCACAATGCATACACTGGTCCACAAACCAGCAAATACAATTTTCTTTTTGTTCATCCCTGTAATAGCTTTATATACGTTTACATCTTCCCAAGTATTCATTGTTGTTCTGTCGATGTAACTGGCTTCCGGATAGAATTCAGATAATTCAATGAAAACAGGACCGCTGAAAGATTTTTCACTTGCGGTAGTAACAACAGTAGGGACATTGAATATTTTTGAGGCACCAGCAACTATTCCCACGTTATTCCTCAGTTCATCCATGCCAATGTTCTTGGTTGCAAACCCCATCTGGCTTTCCAGATCAATGAATACAAGTGCGTGGTTGGTGGGAGTGAGTAATTCTGAAGATGGTTTTTGCGCATATACCTTACCGATAGTGAGCATCAGAGTTGATATACTCAAAAAGGACAAAAAGATTTTTTTCATTTTTTCATTTTTAATAATTCTTACGAAATAATGGAATTCAAACAAAATTACCTGCAGCCGGAGCCCGAGTCAATGAACAGACCAAGAGAAACAATGTATATTCTACATGGAAAAAAGGAATTATTATTTCCCAAAGCCTTTGTAGGGTGGATAATTTTGTACCATGTAGATCGCATAATCCACGCCCGTTCCGATGGCGGTGTATTTTATCCTCCACTCGTGCATGCGGGCTGCGATATCAGCGTCGCTGTTATCTTCTCTCCCGTAATCACG
>JABDDT010000006.1 GCA_013287475.1 Bacteroidota bacterium | reverse complement strand
TCATGCAGATGCTGATGAATGGCGGAACAATTGGCGGACACCAGTATATTAAAAAAGAAACCATTGATTACTTCACAGCCTATCATAGTGATATCAGCCGGCGCGGGCTTGGCTTCGATAAACCCGAAAAGGATAATGCTACCAGGAAAGAGCCTTATCCCTGTGCCGCCGCTTCTCCATTGACATTCGGTCATACGGGTTTTACCGGGACATGCATCTGGGCAGATCCCGCTCAGCAGCTCGTTTTAATCTTTCTCTCCAACCGTGTTAATCCCCAGGAAAGCTCAAAACTTTCCACATTGAATGTTCGAGGGAATATTATGCAGGACATTTATTTGGCATTGCAGTAATGGTTGACGGTAGGCAGTTGACAGTATACTGTGGACAGTTGACAGAATTCGGTTGACAGCATGCAGTTAATCCCGCACGTGCGGGAACAGCTGATTAATAATGGGCAACGGTCGTTCATAAACGGACAGTTGCATTCTTCGACCATCATATAAAATTTTGATTTACAATAACCTATCTTATTGGCATTTTCTTAGTGCTTATACTATTAATAGACAGTAAACTGTCAACTGCCTACTGTCAACTAATATTAAAATGCTCAAAAACTATCTCAAAATCGCCTGGCGCAATCTGCTAAGAGACCGTCAGTTCACTTTTCTGAATCTTTTTGGTTTGTCTGTTGGTCTCGCCTGTGCGCTGTTTATCTGGCTATGGGTTAGCGACGAATTGAACATGGATAAGTCAAACAAGAAAGACAGTAACCTGTACCAGGTGATGCAAAACATGAAAGAGGAGAATGGCATCACAACGATGGATTATACAGCAGGGCTACTGGCCAATGCACTTAAATCAGAAATGCCGGAAGTTGAATATGCGACAACGGTGATTCCAGCTTCCTGGTTTTCAAGTCCGGGAATTATTTCCGTGGGAGAAACGCGCATTAAAGCCGGAGGTCAGTTTGTAAGCAAAGACTATTTCAACATGTTCGATTGTCATTTTATTCAGGGCGATTACCATCGGCTTATATCGGACAAACAGTCCATTGTTATCTCTGATGAACTCGCGATGAAATTATTCCATACTACACAAAATGTGATCGGGAAATCTGTTGAATGGAGCCAAAGCGAATTTAACGGTCCTTATCTGATCACAGGAATTTTTGAGAAGAACTCCGAAAATGTTTCAGATAAATTCGACCTGTTATTCAATTTCGATCAGTTCATTGAACGGAGACCGGGTATGAAGGATTGGGGCAATAGTGATCCCAGTACTTTTCTCATATTAAAGAAGGGAACAAATATCAGCCTGTTCAATGCAAGGATCAAAGATTTTATGCATTCGAAGGAGAAGGATTCGAAAAAGACTTTATTCGTCAGGAAATTTTCCGACAGGTATCTCTACGGTCAGTATAAAGATGGTGTACAGGCGGGAGGAAGAATAGCTTATGTAAAATTATTCTCGGCGATCGCCTTATTTATTTTGGCCATAGCATGCATAAATTTCATGAACCTGTCCACGGCCAATGCATCAAGAAGAATAAAAGAAGTAGGGATAAAAAAAGTAGTGGGCGCAGGAAGGGCAACACTCATTCTTCAGTATCTGGGTGAATCAGTGTTCATGAGTTTTTTATCGGTCATTCTCGCCGTCATATTGATTTATCTTTTACTTCCGCAATTCAATTCAATAACCGGCAAGAACCTGGTATTTGAATTCAGCGGCAGGGTAATATTTACAGTTTTAAGTATAGCACTTGTAACCGGGATCATTGCCGGAAGTTATCCTGCGTTATACATCTCCGGATTTAAACCTGCGCTAATTCTAAAAGGCAGTGTCAAAACTTCCATCGGAGAATTATGGATGCGAAAGGGACTGGTTATATTCCAGTTTACATTATCTGTGATTGCGATCGCGGCTGTATTGATTGTTTACAGGCAGGTAAATTATATTCAGACAAAAAACCTCGGCTATAACAGGGACAATATTATTGATTTCACGATTCCGCTTGAAAATGATTCCGCTTCGTTGGGGTCCGCTGTCAGTTTTGTAAACGACATGAAAAATATTCCGGGAGTAATCAATGCGGGAAGTCATTATCACAACCTGACCGGGGATCATGGCGGTATTGGTGGATTTCAATGGCCCGGAAAAGATCCTTCCAAAGACATTGATTTTGCGAACCTTGAAATGGGGAACGGCTTTTTGCAAACTGTTGGTATTAAAATAAAAAAGGGCAGAAATTTTTCCGACAATTTAAATGCGCGGAATGAAATCATATTCAATGAATCGGCCATTTCAGCTATGGGGCTAAAGGATCCTGTGGGGAAAAAAATTAAATTCTGGAATCAGGAGAAAACGATTGTAGGGGTAGCCACCGATTTTAATTTCGAATCCTTATACCAGCCCTTAAAACCCGCATTTTTTCAGATGTTTCCTGTAATGCCAAATGTGATTGTAAAAATAAAAGCAGGTACGGAGAAGCAAACAATAGAACAGGTCAGGAATACATATGCTTCATATTATAAAGGGCTGCCTTTTGATTATAAATTTCTTGATGAAGAATATCAGATCCTGTATGTATCTGAAAACCGGGTAGCTGTTTTATCAAAATATTTTGCAGGACTTGCGATTCTCATTTCCTGTCTCGGTTTATTCGGTCTCGCTGCATTTACTGCTCAGAGAAGACAAAAAGAAATCGGCATCAGAAAAGTTGTTGGGGCTTCGATCAGCAGTGTATTGGTTATGTTATCAAAAGATTTTTTAAAACTTGTTCTGGTTGCGGTTCTAATTGCATTCCCATTGGTATGGTGGATAATGAATGACTGGCTCGGAAGTTTTGCATACCGTGTTCAGATCGGTGCGGATATATTTATTATATCTGCCGGATCCATTATATTAATAACACTGATCACCATAAGTTTCAAATCCGTGAAAGCTGCTGTTGCGAATCCGGTCACTAGTCTTCGTTCTGAATGAACGAAGACTGCCTAAAGCCTAAAGCTTAAAGCCTAAAGCAAGTGTGAGAGTGTGAGAGTGTGAGAGTGTGAGGAAAACAACCGTCAACCGTCAACCGCCAACCGCCAACCGCCAACAGCCAACGATTATTTCGGAGATTTAAATAAAAAGCCATGTTGTTCAATCAAATCAAATCAGCTTTCAGGAATTTACTCAGGTATAAGAACTACAGTGCTTTTAATATCGCGGGATTGGCCGCGGGCATCGCGGTATGTATACTGATTGCCGTGATCATTCGCTTTGAGACGAGCTTTGATGATTTTCATAAGAATAAGAATCAACTCTTCAGGGTGTTGATGGAATATCATCACCCGGGAGATCTTGGTATATTTTATGGAGCCGGAGCTCCGTATCCATTACCCAGTATTATTAAAAAAGATCTTCCCGAAGTCAAAAAATCTTCGGGTATCAATTCATTTGGTAATGATCAGATTTTAGTGATGGATGAACATGGCAAAGTGGTTAAAAGATTCAAGGAGAAAAAAGGGATGTTTGCTGTAGAACCGGAATTCTTTGACATGTTTGATTTCAAATGGCTGGCGGGCAATGCTACCAGTTCATTATCAGATAAGAACTCTGCAGTTCTTACAAAAGAAATCGCCGAAAAATATTTTGGAGACTGGAGAAATGCATTGGGCAAAACCCTCAAGCTGGATAATTATCTCCTGGTAAAAGTAACAGGAATATTGGAAAATGTTCCTCCCAATACAGATTTCCAGTTTAAGATTGTACTGCCATATGCTGTGCTCGGTTTGGATAAAAATACAGACTGGGGAAGTTCCTCAGATAATCATGATATGTATTTGATGCTTCCTCCCGGAACAACCGCCGCTACTTTTGATCCAAGGATCAGAGAAGAATTTAAAAAATACAGACCAGCAGATGACAAGGATGAAATCGTTGTGCAGCCGCTGAGCGAAATTCACTATTATGATGCGCACAGTCATACCGGGAATTTCCTTGGAAGAACGATTGCAAAATCAACCCTGAGAATTTTATGGATGATCGCCGCATTTATTCTCATCATCGCCTGTGTTAATTTTATTAATCTCGCCACTGCACAGGCAGTCAACCGTGCGAAGGAAGTGGGCGTTCGAAAAGTATTGGGTTCGGGAAAATGGCAACTCCGGTTGCAATTTCTGGCAGAAACATTTTTACTGGTATTGATTTCAGTATTGCTGGCTTTGGTCATAGCGTCCTTTGCAATCCCGCCTGTTGGCCGGATTCTTGAAATGCCCCTTTCTTTGAGTGTTATGTATAGCGGAGATATGATTCTTTTTTTTGTTGGACTAATAGTTGTCGTAACTATTCTGGCAGGATTTTATCCATCTGTTTTGCTCTCCGGATTCAATCCAATTGAGGCATTAAAAAGCAGGCTGGCTATAAAAAGTAATAAGGGGATTTCCTTGCGACGCAGCCTGGTCGTTTTTCAATTTATCATTGCCCAGGGACTTATTATATGTACGATCATCATGCTTCTGCAAATGAATTATTTCGACAAGCAATCGATGGGATTCGACAAGGATAATATCGTGGATATTACATTTCCGGGTGACAGTGCATCGAATGCCAAAATAGATTATTTAAATGCCAGCCTGCACAGGATTCCAGGTGTAAAAAATGTAAGTTTCAATTCAACACCACCGGCAACAGATAATAACAACTGGTATGATTTTAAATATGATCATGATCTAAAATATAATGAGCAATATTCCATTATGAAATTTGTCGACCCCGCATACTTACAGACTTACGGGCTAACGCTTGTAGCGGGGCGAAATTTCAGCTCTGATACGGCACACGAAGTGTTAGTCAATGAAAGAATGTTACAGGAACTGGGCGGAAAGCACCCCGAAGCTGTGTTAAATACACAAATAGATATTCACGACGTGGTGGGTCCGATTGTTGGTGTGGTGAAAAATTTCAATTCAACCGGCTTTAAAGACAAGTATTCACGTGTTTTATTTGCTCCAAAAAAACGATACTATCGGCATGTTGGAGTAAAACTGAGCTCCGATGAAAGTTTTGAGGCCATTAAAAGCATTGAAAATTTATGGAATAAGACTTTCCCTGATTATGTATTCGAATATCAATTCATGGATGAAGCCGTGGCTAATTTTTATAAACAGGAAAGTCAACTGGCAACGCTTTATAAAATATTTGCAGCCATTGCGATTTTCCTGGGATGTCTCGGTTTGTATGGACTGGCTTCTTATATGGCCGTTCAACGGATCAAGGAAGTTGGTATTCGTAAGGTGCTGGGTGCATCCATCGGAAGTATCGTTTATTTATTCTCAAAGGAATTCATCATCCTGATTACGATCGCCTTCCTGGTTGCCGCGCCTCTTGCCTGGTATTTCATGAACAGCTGGCTGCGGGATTATGCGTTTCGTATCAATATCGGCTGGTGGATTTTTGTTACAGGTGGGCTGATTTCAATCATCATCGCATTGGCTACAGTAAGTTATCGTGCTATCCGTGCGGCTGTTGTAAACCCGGTTACAAGTCTTCGTTCAGAATGAACGAAGACTGCCTAAAGCCTTTTTAAGCCGAAAGCCTAAAGCTTAAAGCCTAAAGCCTAAAGCTTCTTTCAAGCCCAAAGCCAAAAGCCTAAAGCCTTTTTAAGCCGAAAGCTTTTTTAAACTTAAAGATTTTATAAATTCTTCTTTCCATGCCTGACGTATCATAATGAACTGAATTTACTGTATTAGTTTTAGGCTTTAAGCTTTAGGCTTTAGGCTTGAAAAGCCTTGCGCCTTAAGCCTAATATATTATATTTGCTGACTATGTCAACTAGGCCGAAAGACACGATTTTAAAAAATGTTGTAATCAAATTTGCGGGTGATTCGGGGGACGGCATGCAGCTCACAGGCAGCCAGTTTACCAACAATACGGCCCTTTTGGGAATTGACCTTGCCACTTTTCCTGATTTTCCTGCTGAAATCAGGGCGCCCCAGGGAACTCTGCCCGGGGTGAGCGGTTACCAGCTTCATTTTTCCAGTGATCATATATTTACTCCGGGTGATGAATGCGACGTATTGGTGGCTATGAATGCTGCAGCGCTGAAAACCAATCTGAAAAGCCTGAAGAAAGGTGGTCGCATAATCGCCAATTTAGAAGGTTTCGATTCAAAAAATCTTCGCCTGGCGAATTACCCTGACGGTGTCAATCCGCTGGATGACAGCAGCTTACTCAATTATGATCTGATCAGAGTCGACGTTACCAAACTGACCCGTGAAGCGCTGAAAGAGATCCCGATGGGTGCAAAAGAAAGGGACCGCGCTAAAAATATGTTTGTATTGGGCTTTTTATATTGGATGTATAACAGAAGCCTGGACAGTACCATTCAGTTTCTCACAGAAAAATTCGGAAAGAAACCTGATATCCTCGAAAGTAATATCCGGGCTCTTCGTGCGGGATATAATTATGGCGATACAACAGAAGCATTTACTACTACATATACCGTTGCAAAAGCAAAACTGGAACCAGGTACCTACCGGTCAATTATGGGAAACCAGGCCCTGAGTTATGGACTGATTGCAGCTTCTGAAAAAAGTGGTCTGCCTCTTTATCTGGGATCCTATCCTATAACACCTGCTTCAGATATTTTGCATGAACTCAGCCGTCATAAAGCATTTGGCGTACGAACATTCCAGGCGGAAGATGAAATCGCTGCTATTACATCTGCGATTGGTGCAAGCTACGGCGGATGCATTGGTGTAACAACTACTTCAGGTCCGGGTATGGCATTGAAAGCTGAGGCCATGGGCCTGGCTATGATGCTGGAAATTCCCCTGCTGATCTGTGATATTCAAAGAGGCGGTCCTTCTACCGGTCTTCCTACTAAAACGGAACAAAGCGATTTATTACAGGCTTATTATGGAAGAAATGGTGAGAGTCCGATGCCGGTAATCTCTGCTTCCATGCCCAGCGATTGTTTTGAAGTGGCGTATGAAGCGGTCCGTATCGCCATTCAACATATGACACCGGTTATTCTGCTGAGTGACGGATATATCGCGAACGGAGCAGAGCCATGGAAATTTCCTAATGCTGAACAACTTCCTCCGATTGAAGTGAAATTTAAAACAGCATTGAGGCAGGATGAAGAAAAACTAGAACCCTATCTGAGAGATGAGAAAGGTGCCAGACCCTGGGCGATTCCCGGCACACCCGGACTGGAACACAGGATTGGCGGTCTCGAAAAAGAAAATATCACAGGTAATGTAAGTTATGATCCGGAGAACCATGAGTTGATGGTTAAGCTTCGCCAGGAAAAAGTTGACAAGATTGCTGATTATATACCCTTACAGAAACTGGACAGTGGTCCTGAGAAAGGTGACTTACTTGTACTCGGATGGGGTTCAACTTTTGGTTCCATCAAAACAGCAGTTTCCGAATTACAGAAAGAAGGACTTTCCATTTCGCATGCACATCTCCGTTATATAAGACCTTTCCCGAAAAACTTAGGTCAGATATTGAAGAATTTCAAACAGGTGCTGATCCCTGAACTCAATAACGGACAGCTTATTAAAATCATCCGTGATCAGTATTTTGTAGATGCCATCGGATATAATAAAATCATGGGCATCCCTTTCACGCGGCATGAACTGATACAGAAGATGAGGGAGATGGTTGGTTGACGGTTGGCGGTTGACGGTTGGCGGTTGACGGTTGACAGTTGGCGGTTGACAGATGACAGAATTCACTCCTATACTCTTATACTCCTATACTCTTATACTAGTTTTAGGCTTTAATCTTTCGGCCTTAAGCGCTTCCTGCCTGATTGAACTGGCAGTCTTTTGAGGCCCAGTATGGCTCCAGCCCGGCGGCATGATCAGGTATAAAAATTTATTCTTTATACCAGGTGCCCTGGCAACATCCCTGGCGAGATATACGATTTCTCCAAAATAAGCATCCATAAAACTGTTTTTCTTCATAGGTCTCGTAATGCCGTAGTCAACTGGTACGCTGTCATTTTCGGGCTGGTAGGTTCTAAATACGCGGTCCCATATATTTAAAAGATTACAAAAATTAGTGTCCATATATAATGGATTTCTTCCATGGTGTACGCGATGGTGCGAAGGCGTAAGAATAAAATTAAACAAGGGTCCACAACGTGCTTTCTTTCCCAGGGTTTCGCCGATATGAATAAATCCTCCCCAGAATCCATCAATAAACATGATCAGAAATAGCAAGGGCGGATTCACTCCAAGTAAAATACAGGTGCTTGTCCTGATTACATCTGCGTAAGGAGCTTCCAGAAAAAAATGTGCATATGAAACAGCCAGGTTCATATTCTCCGGAGCATGGTGCGTACTATGCAAACACCATAGTAGTCTGACTTTATGAGCAAGGAAATGATAAATGAAATGTCCGAATTCCCAAATAATATACCCATATATAAACCAGTACCAGGTAAAACTGGTTTTAAAAATTGCATGGGAAGAAAAGATGCCAATTATGTAGGCAACAGCTGCTATCGAAATAAATCTTCCGATAAATGCATTGAGAACATAAGAAAAGAAAGGAATTTTATAATCTATTATTTTAAGTTTCCTGTAAAGACTTGCTACCAGAAATTCAACGACAAGGAAGATGGGCAATATTGGGCCGATAACGGATAATATTCCGTTTAATGTTTGTAAAGATTTGTAATCGCCAGACTGAATGATCCGGATTGCTTCTTTCAAACCGAAAAAATCAATCCCCCAGTCATGAATAGATTGGATTATATCCATAGTCAAAAATAAAATACCATGAAATAAAGTACGCAAATAATTTTCCTTTTTACTATTATTTTCAGGAGGTCCTCAGATATTTTCCAGATGAAATTGAATTGGTCGTTAATTGACTTGACTACGGCGAGGTTCGTTTTAGTATTAACCTCTGTAATTCCTCTCTCGAGTTCATTCCTCCGGATTTGAACCATTTTATTAATCCTTTCGTTCAATCGATCCAAAATAATATGTGACCCAGATTCATATGATACTGAATTTTCAAGGTTTGATACTGGAAGAGCTGACGGGGTGGTTTTTTCTACTTCAGTCTGTGAGGCAATTATTTTTAATCCTTCTATTGTCTTATCCAGATTTGCAATTACTGCGTGAACGACCGGTTTATATTCGGCATCCGGTGCGGGTGGTGATTTAACGAGTACAATAGCGGCCAGTGTTGCTGTATGTGAAGACATCATATAATTCAAGACTACGAGTTCGTGGTATTCCGCTGCATTTTTCTGTTTGCTCTTCGGTTCCGCAGTCATCCTGTTTAATGCATCCGAAATATTCGCCAGGGCTACATAAGCTTCTTTCCTTGACAACTTATAAGTATTCAAAGGAACAGCATGCCCTGTGAAAAATGAACTTACATCGCTGAAATAATTTTTATTTGCCTCCAGCATTTTCTGCAGATATTCTCCAAACTGCTGATAGGCCCATTCCGGCGAAAACAAAATATTCGCCATTAATGCAATGGCAGAACCGATTGCAGTATCAATAATCCGGTCAACTATGAGATTCCTGAAATTATTCGGATTTAATAAATAAAGCAGGATCAGTATATAGGGGGTCATAAGGGTTACAAATATTAGATACCTGGTCCTCATAAAACTGTATGACAGCACCATGAGGACGATCATACAAACAATCATCAGCTGCCTGTCTTTAACCAGCATTAATATGATCACACCGATTCCTGCTCCGGCAAGGGTTCCAATCAACCTGTCCCTGTTTCTTTTTTTAGTTATACTATAAGCCGGTTTCAGAATGACGATAATCGTGAGCAGTATCCAGTATCCGTGGCCGAATGGCAGAAATGTTGAAATTATAAATCCGGTTGTTGTTGCAAAGGATACGCGCAGTGCATGTCGAAATGTATTTGATTTCCAGTTGAAATTATCAAGGAAAACTTTAGCATCGATATCCTGGTGTGTAACAAACTGATCATAGTTCTGTACACGCACATCGTGTTTGACGTCTTTCAGGTCGTATGCCGTATACTGCTGAATGGTATGAATTCGTGAAACAAAATCTTCGCAGGCATTGATCAGTGCATCTAATCCGATAATACCTTCCATATTGTCCGGTGAAATTTCCTTCAACCTGAATTCTTCAAAATTCTGTTTCAGTTTTTGGAATGACTGTTGAAGCCTGTCGTTCATCCCATAAGGCCTCCCACTTTTAAGTGCAATACCCGTTTCGTTAAGTTCCTCAGCAATCAATGAAAGAAAGTTTTTAAACGATTCGAGAATATCTGTGTTGCCGAAATACTGATGGAAAAGTTTATGATGTAATTGAAGGGACATCACCCGTTCAAAAAAATCATTGATTTCTATAAATATTAATAGGGTAACGCGACCGGTGTTGGTTGACTCCTTCACGATATCCCTGCTTTTATAAAGAAGTTCCCTTACAAGATTTTGTTTCTCATTTATCTCTGCCTGCTTGTCCAGGAGGTTTGAATATATGTTGTCATAATCAGGATTTTTTCCATAAAATGCTGTACGATATAAAATATATTCTCCGATGGTTTGCATAAGGTCGCCCAATGCCTGTTGTGTAACTTTATAAGGTCGAAAACTATACAACGACAGGCTCAGAAGCATATACCAGACGCCCCCGCAAAGAATATAGACTGCATTTAAAACGATGGCTTCCGTTCCTGAACGTTGTGTGAGGTTCAGCACCATTACAAATAATCCTGCCAGTCCGATGGATCCTGCTCTTGTACCATATACGCCGATCATTGAAAATATAAAGCAAAATACAGCGATGAGAAATCCTGTTGCCAGTGCTGATCCTACGGCAAATCCTGTGAGTAAAGAAGCAATAAAAATTACGGCATTGCAAACCAGCATCGCATTTTTCCGATGCAAAACAGGTCCGACACTGTCGACAATGGTAACGCAGACAGCACCAATAGACATGGTGATTCCGATGTTCTCATGGTGCAGATAAGTGGCGATAATCGTGGGCAGTGTAAGCCCCGCAGTGATACGAATACCTTCACTGAGGTAATAGCTGTTGATGAAACTCCGGTATTGTGTTCTGTAATCCATTTTACGCGGAACGCTTAACGCTTAACGCTTAACGCGTAACGCGTAAAGCGTAAAGCGTTTGGCGTAAGGCATAATGTATAAAGTTTTTTAAATTAAAAGATTTAAGTAAGTACAATTTCGATTTTTTAACCAATCAGAATTGATTTGTGCTTAATTATTATGAATGCAACTAATGGCGTTAAGCGTTCCGCGTTAAGCGTTAAGCGTTAAGCGTTACGCGTTAAGCTTTTTAAAGTATTTACAAACCGGACGCACGCCGCACTCTTCGCATTTTGGTTTGCGTGCCACGCAAATATAACGGCCATGCAGTATCAGCCAGTGATGTGCTTTATGTATGAGTTCTCTGGGAATAAATTGTATCAATTGTTTTTCTGCGGCGAGTGGAGTTTTTGCGCCTATGGTTAATCCGATACGGGCTGCAACACGAAATACATGTGTATCGACCGCCATATTGGGTTGCTGGTCTATTACGGATGTTATTACGTTCGCCGTTTTTCTCCCGACCCCAGGGAGCTTCATCAACTCTTCAACTGTCAGCGGCACTTCGCCCTTAAAATCCTTTACCAGCATGTTTGCCATGCCGATCAGGTGCTTTGTTTTGTTGTTGGGATAAGAAATGCTTCTGATGAAGGGAAATACCTCATCAAAATGGGCTTTTGCCAGAGAGCCTGGACAGGGAAAATGAGCAAAAAACGCAGGCGTGGTAAGGTTAACTCTCTTGTCGGTGCACTGGGCAGATAGAATTACAGAGACCAGTAATTGGTAGGGGTTATCAAAAACGAGCTCTGTTTCAGGCTCCGGGGCATGTTCACTGAACCATTTTATGACAAAATCGAATCGCTCTTTCCGGGTCATTTGATGAAAATGTTCCGAAATTAAGCTAAAATATGGCGGGAGTAATATTAGCCCAGGGAGGTAGTTTCTATGGCAGTATCGCGCGCATATTGAAGCACACGCAATACAACTTCCCTGCGTGGGGAAACCACTTGTCTTTCAATATCTAATTGATTAACAGATGTTTGTAATTCTTCCATTTGTTCCCGAAGTGTCCAGTTTTCAGCTAATGCAACCTGAATTGCAGCTGTTAACTCGGGGGAAGACTCTTTATACAAATACCGTAAAAGATCCTCCGGTGTAAAGAGTGTCATAGGCGAAACCATTTGAATGTCCAATAATCAGAAAGCAGTAAAAAAGAACCGTCCGATAGTAAAAACGTCATACCATTTGCGTTATTGCGTTAATTATCAAAAGTTTTTATCATTGTTGAAAGCTTAAAGCCCAAAGCTTAAAGCCCAAAGCCCAAAGCCTAAAGCCTAAAGCCTAAAGCTTAAAGCCTAAAGCCTAAAGCTTAAAGCCCAAAGCCTAAAGCTTAAAGCCCAAAGCCTAAAGCCTATGCCGAACGCGGAACGCCCCTATCAATGCAGGAACAGCGTCATGCAAATAAAATCTTATGCCCTTATTACCTGGGTTTCAAGCCCTTATAAGCTTAATTCTCGGGCAAAAAGCTTTTAAGTCGGTTTAGTCTTTTGTTGGGGGGCGATCAATTATGGTTAGCGGTTGGCCGTTGGCGGTTGACGGTGTTCGTTATTTGCGAAAAGCGCTTAGCCTTCTGCGTTAGGCGTTCAGCGTTCTGCGTTAGGCGTTCCGCGTTCCGCGTTAGGCGTTAAGCGTTCCGCGTTTAGCGTTCCGCGTTTAGCGTTCCGCGTTCAGCGTTTAGCGTTCGGCGTTATGCCTTACGCGTTATGCCTTACGCTTTATGCTTTACGCCCTAAGCTATTTAACAACGAACAAATCCTCATTATCACGTTTCATCAGGTATTTCTCGCGGGCATATTTCTCCAGTGTTGCCGGGTTGGATTTTAGCTGATCCAGTTCCCTGCTGACTGTTTTTATCTGTTCTTCGAAATACAATTTCCTTGCTTCCAGCTTATGTAATTCTTTTACATGCCGGAAATGAGTTGTAATAAAGTCACGATCATCAATAAATAATACCCAGACGGTAAAACAAAGTGCCGTAAGCACATATTTGTTTTTTAACCAGGAAGGGATTTTGTTTAAGTACTGTTTCACTTATATTATTAGTTTACAGTAGGCAGTTGACAGTTGACAGTCTGTAAATGCAACCCACATTCTTATACTCTTATACTCTTATACTCTTATACTTCTTATACTTCTTATACTTCTTATACTCTTATACTTTGGAAAATAAACCTTCGGTTTATTTTCCAAATGTAATTTTTCCCTTTGGATAAAATGCGTTTTTCCCCAGTTTTTCTTCTATACGGAGAAGCTGGTTGTATTTGGCGATCCGGTCTGTGCGGCTGGCAGACCCGGTCTTGATTTGTCCGCAATTCAATGCCACGGCGAGATCCGCAATGGTTGTATCTTCTGTTTCACCACTGCGATGACTCATAATGGTATTATATCCATGATGCTGGGCCATAGTTACAGCATTGATGGTTTCTGTTAATGTTCCGATCTGGTTCACTTTTACGAGCAGTGCATTGGCCGTATGATCATCAATTCCTCTTTTCAGTCTTTCTACATTCGTCACAAACAGGTCGTCACCGACCAGTTGCACTTTGGATCCCAGAACTTTGGTCAGGTTATTCCATCCGGTCCAATCATCTTCTGCCATACCATCTTCAATGGAAATGATCGGATATTTTTTCACCCAGGATGCCCAGAATTTTACAAGCTCATCACTGCTCATTTCTTTTCCGCTGCTCTTATGAAAAACATATTTTTTCTTTTTCGCATCCCAGAGTTCACTGTTGGCTGCATCCATCGCGATGGCGATTTGAGTGCCCGTTTTATATCCTGCAGCTGAAATAGCTTCCAGTACGGTTTCTATAGCTTCTTCATTACTCTGGATATTCGGCGCAAACCCGCCTTCATCTCCCACATTGGTACTGAATCCTTTTTTCTTCAGCACACTCTTAAGCGTATGAAAAATATCTACACCCCAGCGAAGACCTTCACTGAACGAAGAAGCACCGATGGGCATCACCATGAATTCCTGGAAATCAATTTTATTATCGGCATGCGCACCACCATTCAGGATATTCATCATGGGAATGGGAAGTGTAACTGCATTGGTTCCTCCTATATAACGGTAAAGAGGAAGTCCTGCTTCCTTCGCAGCTGCTTTAGCAGCGGCCAGACTTACAGCCAGCATACCATTAGCGCCGAGTTTTGATTTATTCGGTGTTCCATCTGCTGCAATGACAGCAGTATCCAGGCCTACCTGATCAGATACTTCAAAGCCTTTGAGCTTTGCAGAGATGACAGTATTTACATTTTCAACTGCTTTCAAAACACCTTTTCCCTGGTATATTTTTTTGTCGCCGTCACGCAGTTCAACCGCTTCGTGGATGCCAGTACTCGCGCCACTGGGAACAGCTGCCCTTCCCATGAATCCCGCTTCTGTATGTATATCTACTTCAACAGTGGGATTTCCCCTGCTGTCTAAAATTTGTCTCGCAAAAATCTTTTTAATACTACTCATGAATGATGGTTTTTGTAAGTCCTCTGAAAATATCTTCCAGGCTCCTGTTTTCCGACTGCAAAGAAACAATGTTCCAATTATTTTGCAAAGAGAGAGAGAGCAATTGTTTTTTTAATAACTCAGGATCTCCGGCTTCGAGCTCCCATTCAAAATCACTTGTTTTGCGAATACCCCTGAGCTGACCAAGCACCTGCCAGTCTTCAGCCGTTACGCTTTCCTTCAAAACGACTTTAATAAATTTACCTGTTTGTTCCTGACGGAGCTCTCCCAGGTTATTATCCGCAATAATTTTCCCCTGATGAATGATGATCACGCGATCACAGATGGCTTCCACTTCCTGGAGGATATGAGTGGAAAAAAGAACTGTTCGGTTTTTACCATAGTTTTTGATCACGTCGCGAATCTCCACGATCTGATTTGGATCGAGACCAGTAGTGGGCTCATCCAGGATCAGCACTTCGGGCGAGTGAATGAGGGCAGCAGCGAGTCCCACGCGTTGTTTATATCCTTTTGAAAGCTGCGAAATTTTTTTGCCTGCTTCCGGACGCAGTCCCACCTGGTCGATAGTTGCATTAATTTTTTCCTTCTTTGCAGGCAAATGGTGAATGTCGGCAATGAAAGACAGGTATTCGCGGATATACATATCTCCGTAAAGCGGGTTGGATTCAGGAAGGTAGCCGGTTAATTTTTTTGTCTGAACAGGAAATGCATTTACATCAATCCCATTCAGAAATGCATGTCCCCCGCTGGGTTTCAGGCATCCCGTAAGAATTTTCATTGTGGTGGATTTGCCGGCACCATTCGGTCCGAGGAAACCTACAATTTCACCGCGGTTTACCGAAAATGAAATCTGGTCGATTGCCTTTTGTTCACCATAAATTCTTGTGAGATCCTTTACTTCTATGGACATTATTAAAGCTTAAAGCATAAGGCGTAAAGCCTAAGGCCTGCGAATTTACGAAGAAAGTGTGGTAGTGTGGTAGTATGGAAGAGTGGTAGTGAAGTGATTAGTACTACCACACTACCACACTACCACACTTTCAGACTATACCAAGATCTTTCTGAATTTGTTCGAGAGTTCGTCCTTTGGTTTCAGGCATGACTCTCCAAATAAAAATCAGGGATACAAATACCATACAGCTGAAGAAAATAAATGAGTAAAATCCTCCGTTGGGACTTGCATTCACGATAATCGGGAAGGTCCACGCAATAATTGCAGCCATAATCCAGTGTGTGAAACTACCCAGAGAGCTTCCTTGTGACCGAACAGAATTCGGGAAAATTTCAGATATAAAAACCCAGATGACTGCTCCCTGCGATAAACCAAAAAATGCAATAAAGCCGACCAGGTATACAATTACAAAATGACCGGAGGTGCCGGTATTAAAAGTAAAAGCCGTGAGGAGTAAAAATATCATCGTTCCAATCGCACCTGTAATCAATAATGTTTTTCTTCCGACTTTATCGATGATAGACATACCGAGAAGTGTAAATATCAAATTGGCGCCGCCAATATAAACCGGTTGCAGAAAAGAAGCCTGCTTGCTAAAGCCCGCCATTTCAAAAATGCGCGGTGCGTAATATAAAATTGCATTAATTCCTGAAAGCTGGTTAAACATGGCGAGAAGAACAGCATAAAGAATGGGCTTGCGGTATTTTCCACTGAATAATTTTTCTTCAGGAGCATGATGTATGAGCTTCTCTTCTCCTGAAAGCAATGCATGTTCTTCATTGATAACAGCCTTACCGTCGGGCTCACCCGTACGTACAAAAATGCGTGCTGCTTCTTCATCCCTGTCATTTAATATCAGCCATCGCGGACTCTCAGGAATGATCCGTAATAAAAGTGCAAAGAGTCCTGCCGGTATCACCATGATGCCCACCATCCATCGCCAGGAACCTGCTCCGATATGCAGGAAGGCGAAGTTGGTAAGAAAAGCCACTAAAATTCCGATTACAATATTCAATTGAAACATACCGGTGAGTCGTCCCCGTACAGCAGCAGGTGAGATCTCTGAGATATACATAGGTCCTACAACAGAAGAAGCACCTACGGCAATTCCGCCCACCATACGGAAAATAATAAACAATATCCATGTAGGAGTGAGGGAACAACCGATTGCGGAAACCAGGTACATCAGGGCAATGGCCATCAGAACTTTTTTACGACCATAACGCTGTGCCGGCCTGCCAGCAATCATTGATCCGATCACAGTTCCGATTAAACTGGCAGCTACCGTGAATCCCAATAAAAAATCACTGAGCGACCAAAGCTGCTGTATGGTTTTTTCCGCACCGGAAATAACAGCAGTCTCGAAACCAAATAAAAAACCGCCCAATGCGGCAATCAGCGTACAACGGAGTAGGAAGGAGTTAATTTTCATTCAGCAATCGTTATGAGGGCATAAGGTATGAAAAAAATACTCACTAAATTTAGGGTTCAAACGATTGCAACTATATGAGTTTCCCTTATCAGATCAAAAGCTTCGAAGAATATCTGGAACAGTACAAAATCAGCATAGAACAACCTGAAAAATTCTGGGGCGGAGTAGCTGAAAATTTTACATGGAAAAAGAAATGGGACAAAGTGCTGGAATGGAACTTCAAAGAACCGCGCGTACGTTGGTTTGAAGGCGCAAAATTAAATATTACGGAGAACTGTCTTGACCGCCATCTTGCAGACAAGGCCGATCAGCCGGCCATTATCTGGGAACCCAATGACCCTTCTCAAAAAAACAGGATTCTCAGTTACCGGGAACTCTATATTTCTGTTTGCCGTTTTGTGCAGGTGTTAAAAAATAACGGAGTCAGAAAAGGTGATCGCGTTTGTATCTACATGCCGATGATTCCTGAACTCGCTATTGCCGTACTGGCATGTGCAAGAATGGGCGCCATTCATTCGGTTGTTTTTGGTGGTTTTTCTGCACAAAGTATTGCCGATCGGATTGAAGATGCTAAATGTAATATTGTTATTACAGCAGATGGAGGCAACAGGGGTCCGAAAGATATCCGGTTGAAATCTGTAATCGATGAGGCCCTTCAGAAGACATCATATATTCAAAAAGTAATCGTTTGCAAACATCTGGGCAATGAGGTGAGCATGATTTCCGGAAGAGATGTGTGGTGGCATGATGAACTGGCTAAAATTACACAGGACGAAATGCCCGCTGAAACCATGGATGCGGAAGATATGCTCTTCATACTTTACACTTCCGGTTCGACAGGAAAACCAAAAGGTGTTGTACACAGCTGTGCCGGCTATATGATTTACACCACCTATAGTTTTGTAAACGTATTTCAATATAAACCCGGAGATATTTATTTCTGTACTGCCGATGTGGGCTGGATCACAGGACATAGTTATACCATATACGGACCTCTCTGTGCAGGAGCAACAACCATCATGTTTGAAGGAATTCCCAGTTTTCCTGATGCAGGAAGGTTCTGGGATATCGTGGACAAATACAAGGTGAATATATTTTATACAGCACCAACGGCCATTCGAAGCCTGATGGGATTTGGGACTGAGCCATTAAAAAATAAAAGTCTGCAATCTCTGCGCGTATTAGGAACTGTCGGAGAACCGATCAATGAAGAAGCCTGGCATTGGTATGATGAAAATATCGGCCGTCATCGTTGTCCCATTGTGGATACCTGGTGGCAAACAGAAACCGGTGGTATCATGATATCAAACCTTGCCGGGATCAGTCATGGCAAACCTTCCTATGCTACCCTTCCTCTACCGGGTATTATTCCATTGCTGGTTGATGAAAAAGGCCATCCGGTTCCTGGTTCAGATGCAGGAAAAGACGGAGTATTCCGCAGGGATGCGAAGGGCGATACAGTGTCGGGCAATCTCTGTATCCGCTTTCCGTGGCCTTCGATTATCCGAACTACATATGGGGATCATGAAAGATGTCGTTTGAATTATTTTGCAACCTATCCCGATTTATATTTCACAGGAGATGGCGCACTTCGGGATGCCGAAGGGAATTATCGAATTACAGGCCGTGTAGATGACGTGTTAAATGTGAGCGGTCACAGGATCGGGACAGCTGAAGTTGAAAATGCCATTAATATGTATCCTGATGTTGTAGAAAGTGCCGTTGTGGGATTCCCTCATGATATCAAGGGCCAGGGCATTTATGCTTTTGTAACACTTAACCGCCAGCATCATGTTTCAGGAGATGATAAAACGGGCGTATCAAAAATGGTTAATCAGGTAATTGGCGCCATTGCCAAACCAGACAAAATCCAATTCGTTTCCGGACTACCAAAAACGCGTAGCGGAAAAATAATGCGACGCATACTTCGTAAAATTGCTGAGGGCGAAATGGAAAATCTAGGCGATATAAGCACGCTGGTTGATCCGACTGTGGTGGAGGAGATAAAAGCAGGACGACTTTAATTGTTAATGGATAATTGTTTATTGTAAACGATATATTGAAATTCCATTTACAATTAACAATTGACAATTAACAATTATTGTTGCGCTTTTTCCTCTTTCTCAATCTGCACCGTAGCTCCCACCGGAAGAAGATCGTAGAGTTCATCAACATCTTCATTTTTCAATGAGATACATCCATTGGTCCAGTTTTGGAATAAATCAACCGCCATATCATCGTGCGGCCAGGTGCCATGGATGGCAATACCGCCTCCGATTTTTGCAGACTTTGGAATGAGTCCCCTGGATTTTCTTTCATTAAATTTATCAATATCTGATTTGGTCGGAAAATCTATCAGCATCATTTTATCCCATTTTTCATGGGGCCTTTTGGAAGCAATATGAAAAGTTCCTTCCGGCGTTTTGCGATCTCCTTCCATCATTTTATCATCGAGGGATTTACTGCCGAATACGGCAGGGTAAGTGGCGTACCAGCCATCATCATCATAAACTTTTAACTCATAATTCGATTTAACAACGACAACATAAACCTGTCCATTGAGCTGTCTGTGAAAAAAACGTTTGCTTGAAGTTCTGTTATCTGTTCCACGAAATCCCAGCAAACTCATGGCAGTCATACCTGCCAACAGCATTTTTTGAAAATTCATAGCACGGAGTTTAATTTTCAACGCTGGCAGGTGCTCATATATTTTGTATGTTCATAATTTTATGATATCATTCCAAATCTGATTTTATTCCAATGAAGGGAATAAAGCTTAAGGCTTAACACTCAACGCGTAACGCTTAACGCTTAACGCGGAACGCCCAAAGCGAAACGCTTAACGCGGGACTTTTTTTTATTTTATTGTTTATTATTACAAAAAAAAGAGCACCTAAGTGCTCTGATTTTATCTCATAATTTTCCGTTCTTATTTGTCGAATGCATTAAGCCTTCCGCTTTAAGCGTTACGCGTTCCGCGTTCCGCGTTCCGCGTTCCGCGTTAAGCGTTCCGCGTTAAGCGTTAAGCGTTAAGCGTTAAGCGTTAATTGCTGAGTCTGATCCCAAAAGTATACGGAACCTGGTCCAAACCCTGACTATTAAATATAGTTTTTGTAGCCAGCGAACCATAGAGTTTTACAGGTCCGAGCTGGACTTCTGCGATCCAGGAAAGTTTCCAGGGATTCAAATCAAAGTCGTTAAATGTTTTATGTTTGCCAAACTCACCACTGATAAGTTTTTGACGGGAAGAATAGAGATAACCAGCACTCATTCCGACAGAAATACCAAAACCTTCTTTAAGATTTGGCGTAAAATTAAAATTGATCATGAATGGAACTGTAACATAATCCGTCGCCAGTTTATTCTTACTATATGATACCGTATCCATAATCACTTCTGTCGGATTGGTGAGGTATTTAATATTTGTTTCGTACCGGTAGTTATTTAATTCAATACCCAAACCATATTTCAGATTCACAACATGTTTAATCAGATTAAGCCGTTGCATAAATAACCAGATATTCACATCGACTGATTTGTTATTTTTCAGACTAAACCAATATGCCTTACTGCCGGGCGCGAAAGCCTGGGCTGTCATTCCAGAATAATTTGTTTTGTCAGTATAATTTGCGAATCCCAGATCCACAATCAGCCAGTTAGTGCTGAGGTTGGAAGGCTTCGCATGATTATCCCAATGATGTGGCGGCATGGGCCAGGGCATGTGATGCCAGCCATGCATATCGTGCCAGTCATGCGAATCACAACAGGAATCTGAATCTTTGCCTGCACGTGTGGTGGTCGTATCGCTGCTGCTTTTCAGACGGATAGAATCCTTCTGGCTGAATCCCTTCATCCCAATACATACGAATGCCAGGATAGTAAAAACTTTCTTCATTTTGAATGATTATTTATTAGTAACTGATTTGAAAAACGCTTACACGAACTTTTCTTGCATTGTTTGTTTTATCATCGTCCGGATTGCGTTTGGTCAATTTATTAATGAAACCCGAGATTGATTTATTCTGATCATCCAGTGCAACGACACTGATTGCATTGTCTGTTTGAAAATTCTGTTCTTTCAAATCAGTATTTTCAACTTTGATCTGATCCTTTGCTCCGGCAGTAATCAACACCATGGCTGCAGTCCGGGTCCCTTGCAAGGCAGTAATCTGTTTTGGATCGGTACCCGCATGAAGTCGGTCCGGCTGAATTTCCAATGCCGCATTTGATTTTTGAGAGGCCACAAAAGATTCTTCCGGAACAGGAATGGAATTATTTTTCTGCGGTAATCCTTTTACATTTCCCTGATTAAATTGTGCAGCTTTTTTTGTGATCTCCTTTTCCCTGGATTGATTTGACTGTTCATTGTTTTCTATAATATCCTTTTTCACGAAACGATCTGTCTGCGTATTATTTTTTAATTCCTTTTTTACCGGAACCAGTTTTTCAGGCGCAGGAGAAATTTTTAATGGGTTCCGATTATTCACTGCCATTTCTCTCTGATGATTATTTGAAACCTTTGTTAATATAATCCAGCCTGCAGCCAGTAAAATAATTACAGAAGCCGCAATCCGTAGCCAGTACAATGGAATGATTCTGCGTTTTTCTTCTTTATGAAAGAGCTGTTCTTTCTGATCATATTCTATTTGCTCTGGTAAAAAAATAGTTTGCTGCAGCAAAACAAATTCTTTTTGCAGGTCCGGATTTTCGGTCAGAAACTTTTCCACCTTCAGCATTTCTACAGGACTGAGTTCCCGGTCCAGGTAGAGCAGAAAAGAAGTTTCATAATTATTCCGGTTGATATCCATATCTTAATCTTTAAAGTACATTTTCAACACTTACGAGCCAATCTTTTAAAATTAACCTCGACCTGTGCAGGGTAACTTTTACCTGTGTAATATTTAAACCAGTTATATCCGCAATTTCTTCATAAGAATATCCTTCATAATCTTTGAGGAGAACCAGTGAGCGTTGTCTTTCGTTAAGCCTGTTCAAAGCTTTTTCCAAAATCTCTTTCAGTCTGGGAGAAGTCTTTGAAGAAGTTTCCGGGCGTTCCGGCAATGACTCGAGGAAATCGATCCTGCTGTTCTTCCTGTTTAAATCAATCATCTTATGGTAACCAATCGTAAACAGGTATGATTTACTTTTCAAAGCATTTATTTCGCTGCGGTGTTGCCATAATTTTTCAAAAGAAGACTGGACCAGATCACGCGCATCTTCCACCTGCCTGGTAGATTTCAGCATGAACCGGTATAGTCCGTCTGAATACAACTTCACACAGTTATTGTAGTCCTCCTCCGTCATAAGCCCTTACCGGTTGTTTTCGTCCATTGTAATACGGTTGTCACTCTAAAAAGTTACAAAGCTTATCTTTATCCTGTAAAAAATCTTCATATGAATGAGTTTTTTGTGAAACGCGTGTCGGACCAGCTGGATGAAATAAGGACTGCCGGATTGTTCAAAAAAGAACGCGTTATCAGCAGTGAGCAGGGTGCGGAAATCATTGTCAATGGACGTAAAGTGCTGAATTTCTGTGCAAATAACTATCTGGGCCTTTCTTCCCATCCGGAGGTAATTCAGGCAGCCCATAAAGTACTGGATGAGCGCGGGTATGGCCTGAGCAGTGTACGTTTTATCTGCGGAACCCAGGATATTCATAAGGAACTGGAAGAAAAGCTTTCTGAATTCCTTGGAACAGAAGATACCATATTATATGTAGCTGCTTTTGATGCCAATGGAGGCGTATTTGAGCCCCTTTTTGGTGAAACGGATGCCATTATATCTGATGAACTCAATCACGCGTCCATCATTGACGGCGTCAGATTATGCAAGGCGCGCCGCCTCCGCTATAAACATAATGATATGGCCGACCTTGAATCACAATTAAAACAGTCCGCCGATTGCCGTGACCGCATCATAGTTACTGACGGATCATTCAGTATGGATGGAACAATTGCCCAGCTCGACAGGATTTGTGCGCTGGCTGATCAATATGGCGCCATAGTTATGAGTGATGAATCGCATTCCTCCGGATTCCTCGGTAAAACAGGCCGTGGAACGCATGAGTATAGGAATGTAATGGGTAAGGTGGATATTATTACAGGAACACTCGGCAAAGCGCTTGGAGGAGCCAACGGCGGTTTTACCAGCGGAAGAAAAGAGATCATTGAAATGCTTCGCCAGAGAAGCCGGCCTTATTTATTTTCAAACAGCCTGGCTCCTTCCATTGTCGGTGCATCGCTGGTAATACTTGACATGTTAAAAAAGGATACCGGTTTGCGGGATAAACTGGAGGAGAATACAAAATATTTCAGAACGAACATGAAGGAAGCGGGCTTTGAAATTAAGCCGGGCGATCATCCGATTGTACCGATCATGCTTTATGATGCGGTAGTGGCACAGGAATTTGCTGCTAAATTATTGGAAGAAGGGATTTATGTGATCGGATTTTTCTTTCCCGTAGTTCCCAAAGGGCTTGCACGAATAAGGGTACAACTCAGTGCAGCGCATTCACAGAAACATCTGGATGCATGTATTTCAGCATTTGTTAAAGTGCGGGAAAACTTGAAATAGTATAAGAGTATAGGAGTATAAGAGTATAAGAGTGAAATGACTAATATTGGAAATTTCCAAATCAACACTCCTATACTCTTATACTCCTATACTCTTATACTTTCTATGATTGCACAGCAATCATAGAAATCTCAACATTCACATTTTTTGGTAATCCGCGAACAGCAACCGTTTCGCGGGCAGGAAATTCTCCATTGAAATATTTTCCATACACTTCATTTACTGAAGTAAACAGAGCCATATCTGTAAGAAAGATGGTCGTCTTTACCACATTTTTAAAATCTGCCCCGGCTGCATGTAATACAGCGCGCAGATTATGCATCACCTGATGGGTTTCTTCAAAAATATCCGTGGCTTCAACAGTTCCATTTTTCGGATTGATAGCAACCTGTCCTGAAATGAACAGCAGATTTCCTGCCAGTACAGCCTGGTTATAAGGTCCTATAGGCTCGGGTGCATCGGGAGTAGTGATGATTCTTTTTTCCATACGCAAAAATAATTGTTAATTGTCAATGGTTAATTGTTAACTGCAAATATTAAAATACATGGCTATCGATATTTATCTTTCAAGTATCCCGGAGCGTTAACAATTAACCATTGACAATTAACAATTACCGAAACGTATCTTTATATCATGGAGACATCTATATGCATCTGTGGTGCAGGAACCATGGGCAGGGGTATTACCCTGGCAGTTGCCAGTCATGGTATCCCTGTGATCTTATATGATCTCCGCCCTGAAACAGTTTCCCAGGCAGCAGCTCTTATAGAAAAAGAAATGGAACAGGGAGTCGAAAAAAAAAGAATGAGCATAGAAGATAAAGAAAATATATTTCGTCGGATTTCATTCAGCACATCGATTTCTGATTGCCGGGCTCCTCTCATCATCGAAGCTATACTTGAAAAAACAGAGGCGAAATCTGCGCTATTCCTTGAGCTGGCAGGAATCAACAACCAGGAAACTATTTTCGCCACCAATACATCATCCCTATCGGTTACAGAGATCGCACAACAAACAAATTTTCCTGGCAGGGTTATCGGGATGCATTTTTTCAATCCGGCTAACCGGATGAAACTGGTAGAGATCATCAGAACAAAATATAATTCCGATGAAATTGTACTGCGCTTAATATCTTTCGTAAAACAAATAGAAAAAACACCGGTGGTATGTCAGGACAAACCTGGATTCATTGTAAACCATGTTGCCCGACCATTCTACCTTGAAGCATTACGTTTGGCTGAAGATAAAATAGCGGACATTTCCACAATAGACAAAATCATGGAGTCAGCGGGATTTAATATGGGACCCTTTCATCTGATGGACCTGATCGGAAATGATATCAATTATACTGTAAGCTGTTCACTTTACGATTCATTGGGCAGGCCTCCAAGACTTAAACCTTCTGCTTTTCAGGAGATGCTGGTGAAACAGGGCAAGCTTGGCAAAAAGACAGGCAATGGATTTTTTCAATATGCTAAATCCAAATCCGAATGATTTTCGTAACCGGCGGTACTGGTTTTCTCGGATCTTATATTCTGCAGGAACTTGTATTGCAGGGGAGACCCGTTCGTGCTTTACGAAGAAATCTTTCGTTTCCATTTTATCTACATCCCGCACTACTTGACAAAATTTCCTGGGTGGAAGGTGACCTCCTCGATATTAGTGGTCTGATGGAAAACCTCAGTGGATGCAGCCAGATAATTCATGCAGCCGGATTTGTTTCTTTTAATCCTTCAGACAAAAAAAAATTATTTCAGGTAAATATTGAAGGAACGGCTAACCTCGTAAATGCAGCCATCGAATCGGGTATTTCTGATTTCGTTCACGTCAGTTCTGTGAGTGCGCTGGGAAGAAATGAAAACTCAAAACCTATAGATGAAGAAAAAAAATGGGCAGGAAATGACGGCCAGTCGAATTATGGGATCAGTAAATATTTTGGTGAAATGGAAGTATGGCGTGGTATGGGCGAAGGTCTCACGCCTCTTATTTTAAATCCTTCCACGTTGCTCGGTTATGGAGACTGGAGTGAAACCAGTTGCGGTCTTTTTAAAACTGCTTACCGGGAATTTCCGTGGTATATGGGAGGAACGAACGGATTTGCTGATGTGGAAGATTCGGCCCGTGCTATCATTTCCCTGATGAATAGCGGAATCAGGAATGAACGTTTTATCATATCTGCTGAAAACAGGAGTTACCGTGAAATTTTCAACTGGATGGCGGCCGGCTTCGGAAAAAAACATCCTACCAGAAATGCCGGACCTTTTTTAGCAGGATTGGCCTGGCGAAAAGAAAAAATAAAGTCACTCTTCAGCAGGAAAAAGTCGTTGATAACGAAGGAATCCGTTGCGATCGCTGTCACCAAAAGTTCATATGACAATCATAAAATGCTCAGGGCGCTGCCTTCTTTCCATTTCCGATCGCTGGAAGATTCCATCTTTGAGGCCTGTTTAAAATATGTTAAGAATCCGCAACCTCTTTGAGCCTAAAGCTTAACGCCGAACGCGTAACGCAAACGCGTAAGGCGTAAGGCGTAAAGCGTAAGGCATAATTTATTATCATGATGATTAAAATACATACTTGCAATTGTCCAGATCCGTTATTATAATGTATGCCAGATTAAAATACCATTTCCTAACTAAAAGCCCTATGCCTTAAGCTTTACGCCTTATGCTTTACGCCTTACGCCTTATGCTTTACGCCTTAAGCCTTGCGCCTTACGCTTTAAGCCTAAAAAAATGAAAATCATCTGCCTGTCATTCGTTTTGAGTCTGATTTCGCTGGCTGCTAAAAGTCAGGATAAAATATTTTATATACACGGAAAAGTGGTGGATGAAAAAACAGGTTCTGTTCTCGCAAATGCTTCGGTATTTTGCCAGAATACAACCACAGGAACTATTTCCAATAATGAAGGGTTATTTTCGATGCGTCTTGCGAACGGTGGTTATGATCTGGTTATCTCATATACCGGATACGAAACACAGGTTCTGCGTGTCAGCAATTCAACAAAGGATAAAGATTCACTGCTCGTTCAAATGAAAGAAGAAAGTAAGAATCTTGGAGAAGTGGCTGTTACCGGCTCCGCCCTTGTTGCTGACGGATGGAATAAATATGGACAGTTTTTCCTGGACAATTTTATCGGCACAACAGCAAATGCGGCTCAATGCACGATAGAAAACAAGGACTCGATCAACTTTTATTTTTATAAAAAACGCAACAAATTAAAAGTAAAAGCAAAATCAGAAATCATCATCACCAACCTTGCGCTGGGATATAAAATCCGTTATCAGCTGGATTCATTCGTGAATGATTACAGTACCCATATCAGCAGTTACACAGGTTATCCGCTTTTTGAAAATCTACCCGGTACTGCTGAACAAGTGGAGACCTGGGGAAAGAACAGATACAGGACTTATATCGGATCACGGCTACATTTTATGAGGAGCTGGTACGATAGTACCCTGATGGATGAAGGTTTCCAGGTGGAAACATTGAATGCACCCGAATCGGATAAAGGGACCATATTAGAAAATCCATACGATCCCGCGATTTATTCATTGGATAGCGGAACAGTGGATATTAATATCAATGGCAGAATAAGAGTGACATATACGGGACAGGTCCCGGATAAAAATTATCTGATGCAAAATCATTTTCCACTCAGTGCAAAAGTACAGGTATCGGCACTTGATATTCCTTCGGGCTTTTCTATCGATGAGAACGGATACTTTTTTGAACAATCTGAAATCACCAATATGGGTTATTGGGCATGGAAGAAAGTTGCTGAACTGGTGCCGTATGATTATAATCCGGAATAACGCGGAACGCTTAACGCGGAACGCTTAACGCCAATACTTCTAATTTGAAAGTTTTAAGTTAAATTAGGTAATTATAATTAAAAATTGCGTTCCGCGTTGCGCGTTAATCGTTAAGCGTTAAAGGCCTGAATTTTCACTTCGGTCTTTAACTTTTTGCCAGAGCTCAGGAATGCGTTTTATCCATACCAGTTCGCGCTTTTTGATGGATGCATCTTCTGCAGGCGATCCAAAAAATACTTTCCCTGGTTCAATGGTTACGCCTACTCCGCTTTGCGCAAGCACAGTTACATTATCACCGATGGTAAGTGTTTTACTCACGCCAACCTGTCCCCAGAGAATTACTCCGTTTCCGATATTGACGGCGCCGGCAATGGCTACCTGTGCTGCCAATAAACAATTTTTACCCAACACGGTATCGTGACCGATATGAATCATATTATCCAGGCGGGATCCCCTGCCAATGATAGTATCTCCGCTCACTCCCCGGTCAATTGTACAACCGGCACCAATCTCCACATCATCTTCAATAATAACACGACCGCAACTCAGCATTCTTTTATACCACGATTCCCGATTCTTGTTCGTATTATAATAAAAAGCATCCGATCCAATTACCGTACCTGCCTGGATCACTACATCGTTGCCAATCACACAATGATCCATGATAGTCACATGCGGATGAATCATACATCGCTCCCCGATCTGTACATGATTGCCGATGAACACACCCGGATAGAGATAGGATGTCTTTCCGATTTGTGCATTGGGGCTTATTGACTGAACTGCACCTTCGAATGGACGGAAATGCCGGACTATTTTCTGATATGCTTCAAATGGCTGATCAACGATCAGTAATGCTTTATGCGGAGGACATTCCACTAACTGATTGATGATGATAAAAGAAGCATCGGATTGTAAACACTTTTGATAATACTTCGGATGATCAACGAAAACCAGATCTCCTTTTTCTACTTTATGTATTTCGTTGATGCCGGTTGCCGAGGCTCCGGTATTTCCAACAAGCTTTGCATCCAGAAATTCTGAAAGCCATGATAACGATAAAGGTGAAGGAAACTTCATTGGGCAAATTTTGCTCAAACCTACATTAAAGTGCTTTTCCACACCCTAAAAAAAATTGTGCATAAAAAATATTGGAAAATTTTTCGGTATAGACAAAAATTTTTTCTAATATTGTGTAGGGATATTTATATCCCTGTACTTACTAACCCATCCAAATAGTAAAAGTCTCGCCGCCAGCGGGGCTTTTTATTTTACAGAATCTTTTTCAAACCCTTTATTCATCAGTGTTTCATTGAATACAATTGAATAAATATTATATCATATACAAACCATTTCAGGTCCTTTCGCAATTTACACCGGAAAATAAGAAGGCCTGCCTGAAGGATTTTTTTGAAGTTCCTACGGATGTTTACCCGGTTGGGCGCCTGGATTATGATAGCGAAGGATTGCTATTGTTAACAAACGACAAATCCCTTAATCACCGCTTACTTCATCCCAGTTTTGCACATGAACGCGAATACAGGGTACAGGTGGAAGGCCTGATCACTAATGAAGCACTGCAGTTACTTTCTTCCGGAATTACTATTAACATAGACGGAAAACCCTTTCGCACCGCAATAGCAAAAGCCTCCCGACTTCCTGAACATGTAATAATACCGGAAAGAATTCCACCCATCCGATTTCGTCAGCATATTCCTACAAGCTGGATTAAACTGATAATAACTGAAGGAAAAAACCGCCAGGTTCGCAAGATGACAGCAGCTACAGGTTTTCCAACTCTTCGTCTCATTCGTTACAGGCTCGCTGGCTTAACACTTGACTCTATGTTACCTGGTGATATGATCGACATGAATCAAAACGATGTATACGGTAAGCTCGGACTGCTTACGCACATTTAATTTATTACCTTTCAGGCATAAACAGGATAACATGGTTAAATCGATGACGGGTTTTGGAAGGGCAGAACAAACGGTGGGTGACAAAACCTTTCTGGTAGATGTAAAATCGCTCAATGGAAAACAATTCGAACTTCAATTAAAACTTCCCGGCTTCCTCAAGCCTTATGAATTTGATATCCGCAAATTACTTTCAGATAAATTAGGCCGCGGATCCCTGGATTGTACAGTCAGCCTGAAACAAACAGGTAATGCAAAACCGGTAAGTATAAATACTGACCTTGCGAAAGCTTATTATGAAACCCTGGCAGATCTGTCGCGTCAACTTAACCAGGATCCTTCCAATATTTTGAGTACCCTGTTGAAATTGCCCGAAGTGATCACACCAACCGGCGATACCCTGACCAAAGAAGAATGGCAGCAATTCAGTAAAGTAATAGAAATGGCAATAGAGGATCTGAATCAGCACCGCCTCAATGAAGGCCGCGTACTGGAAGAAGAACTTATACTGCGCATAAATAATATCAGCATTCAGCAGGAAGAGATCCTGAAACTTCAACCTTTGCGTCAACAGAAAATACGTGAGGGACTTGAAAAATTATTGAACGAACATATTGGCAAAGAAAACTATGATTCCAACCGTCTGGAACAGGAAATGATTTATTATCTGGAAAAAATAGATATCAGTGAGGAAATGGTGAGACTGAAAAATCATTGCGCTTATTTTAAAGAAGTACTGGCAGAGCCGGAAGACAGCAAAGGAAAAAAATTATCCTTTATTCTGCAGGAAGTTGGGAGAGAAGTCAATACCACGGGATCCAAAGCTTATGACGTCAAAATCCAGAAATGTGTTGTATTAATGAAAGATGAACTGGAAAAAGCCAAAGAACAAATCCTGAATGTGTTATAAAGCCTAAAGCTTAACGCCAAACGCTTAACGCTTAACGCGGAACGCTTAACGCCAAACGCTTAACGCGAAACGCTTAACGCTTAAAGCCAAACGCTAAATGCTTAACGCCATCGACCAATTTCTAATTCATGTACAAGAACTTTTTAAGGTTCATCCCTTTACTGTTTAAATTCGCAAAAATTCAGGAAGTGACAAGATCCATATTGTTTCTGTCGGCATTCAGCTTTATCACTGCCTGTAACTGGACTACAGGCGTTTTCGAAAAAAACCTGGAGTTCAATGATCATGAATGGTCGTCTTCCGTAAAGCCCGATATTTCATTTGAAATAAATGATACGGTTTCTCTATATAATATTTACCTCGTAGTACGACATACTGATGCCTATCATTTTAATAACATGTATGTGCGCGTAACTGTTAAAGAACCAGGATCCGTTCAGGGAAAAACTGGTGATTATGATCTTGAACTGGCAACGAATGGTAAGGGATGGATCGGAACCGCTATGGATGATATTTATGATACACGCCTTCTTATTCAGCCAAAAACCAGGTTCAGGAAAACGGGTACTTACCATATTACTCTTGAACAACTCATGCGGGAGGATCCATTGAAGAATGTGTTGAGTGCAGGGTTACGCGTAGAGAGAGAACAGTAGAAGTATGGGAGTATGGGAGTATGGGAGTATGGGAATTAAAAAACTTATGAACTACTATTAAACTCAAAAAATTACATTCTTTTATTTATTTATCCTTATCAATTTTGAATGAATCATTTCACCCCCATACTCCCATACTCCCATACTCCCATACTCCCATACTTGTTTAGCTAATGGCAATCAACCGTTACATAAACAAATGGCCCAATCGGGCAATAGTCATCTGCTGGCTTCTGCTGATTTATGTACTTGCTGCCCTGATCTGGTGGTATATCGCCCTCAACCAGCAGAATAATCAAATGGCATCTTACAGATTGCAGCTCCTGAATCAGTATGATCCGCATTATACAGAAAAAGCCAATCAAATTAATAGCTATCATAAACGGTTATCAACTGCTTATAAGAGTGAGGGTCTGACATTTATATTAGTCATACTAGCCGGCGCCGTTTTTTTGCGAAGTGCCGTAATGCGGCAGATCCGGATACAAAGGCAGCAGCAGAATTTCATGATGGCCATTACACATGAATTGAAAACTCCTATTTCTATCGCGAAGCTGAATATAGAAACCCTGATGAAATATCAGCTTGATGAATCAAAAAAAGAAAAAATCCTGAAATCCTCCCTGCAGGAAATCAACAGACTAAATACACTGACAGGAAATATCCTGGTATCGGCCCAACTCGAAGGTGGCTCTTATCTCTTCAACAAGGAAGAACTCAATTTCTCCCTGATTGTTGAGGATTCATGTCAGGATTTTATAAATCGCTTCCACGGCAGGCCATGGAAAAACGAATTGGAGCCTGGTTTATTTATTTCCGGTGATCCTCTCCTTATTCAGATACTGGTTAATAACCTGATTGAAAATGCAGTTAAGTATTCAGCTCCGACAACTCCCATTTCTGTCAGTTTAAATAAAAATGGTGATCATGGTATCCTTCAAATAAAGGATGAAGGAGTGGGGATCCCGAAAAAAGAACATAAACGTATATTTCAAAAATTTTACCGTGTAGGAAATGAAGATACCCGCACAACCCAGGGAACAGGTCTCGGTCTTTATTTATGCAGGAAAATAGCGAAGGATCATAAAATGCATCTCCTGATATCGGACAATCAACCGAAGGGAACTAATTTTACAGTTCGTTTCAATTTATTATAAGTATGACGGAACCTGCCCGCAAATCCATCCTGCTCGTTGAAGACGAAGAGAACCTGCATGATGCTCTTCGCCTTAATCTTGAACTGGAGAATTACCAGGTTACTTCTGCCTATGACGGAAATGAAGCTTTGAAAGCTATTAACAATGAATATTTCGACCTGGTTATCCTGGACGTAATGCTGCCCGGTATCGATGGAATCAATGTGGCAGAAACTATACGGGTGCAACAAAATCCCGTTCCCATTCTTATCCTCAGTGCACGTATCAGCAGTGCTGACCGGGTGCTGGGATTAAAAAAAGGAGCTGACGACTATCTCAATAAACCTTTCAACCTGGAAGAACTTCTGCTCCGGGTGCAGAAACTGATAGAAAAAAACGAAAGGCTTCAGGAACGTAATACGATAGCCGATAAATACATTTTTGGAACCAACCTGATTGATTTCAAGGCGCAGGAAGCGTTCAACAAAAAAAATCAAAGATTCCGGCTGAGTAAAAAAGAAACCATGCTGCTTAAACTTCTGATAGAGAATAAAAATGAAGTAGTAAAAAGGGAAAAAATCCTACAGTCCGTTTGGGGTTATCAGGTATATCCAAATACCCGGACCATTGATAATCTCATCCTGAACTTCCGAAAATATTTTGAAGACGACAGCCGCAATCCCAGACATTTTCATTCTGTAAGAGGCGTGGGATACAAGTATACTGAGTGATACAAGTATAAGAGTATAAGAGTATAAGAGTGGGATAACTTCCTTCCTTGAATATTGTTTATCATTTTTAATTTGCAAATCAAATCATCACGCTCTTATACTCTTATACTCTTATACTCTTATACTCTTATACGTGTCAAACCTGTCCCAGCTTTGAAAAGATTTCTTCCGCAGAATTCAGAATACGTTGCATATCCGTTGTACTAAACTCCGGGGTATATAATTTCATTTCACATTCATTCAGAACACTGTTCAGCTGAATGATTTCTTCATCGCTCCAACCCCTGACACGGAGACCACTGGCTATATTCAATTTATTGAGTTCACTTGGGTGCAATTGCAGTTTATCTGAAACAGCCTTCCAGATCGTCCGGTTAATTGAAGTATAAAAATTTGTAAAATCACCCGAAGTCATAAGATCTCTGGAAACCCTGAGGGGATCAGCAACTGCCGAAACCATTTTCGCTTTTTCCAGAGCGGCAGCCTGTCTCGCAATCTCTGCTTTTAATAAAGCGTTCTTTTTTATTTGTCTGCGTATATAAATTATTGTCCCCGAAATCAGGAGTAATGCACCTCCTCCCCATGCATATTTTGTCCAATCCATAGTGGTTCCATTTACCGGAACCGCAGCGATATCCATATGTTTCTTTTTCTTCGAATTTTTTACAACTATACTTATTGGTTCAGTCTCAACAGTTTTATACATCCGGGAAGAAGGATCAAAATAACTTAGCTTAACAGGAGGAATGATATATTTATCGGCTTTCGCTGCAACAAAACTATAGGTGTATGTCTTGACCCCGCTGAGTGGCGCAATTGTTTTATCAATATTTTCCTTACTGTTCACATCATAAGATTCCATACCCTGAGGCCATTCAACTACAGGGGCATTGATCACCGGGAGATTGCCCGACCCTTTTACAATTACAGAAAGATTAGCTGCATCGCCGGTATCAACTTCTTTTGTATCCAGGGAAGCCTGAATAGAATATTTACCAACGGCTCCGTTAAAATCGGATGGTTTACCTGTATCCGGCAGAGGTTTGACATGTATGGTAACAGGTTTCGTATCCAATACAATATGTTGCGAAAACGGTGTACCGTTTATTTCCGGTTCAAAAAGTCTGTCCAGTAAACCTCCCATACCCTGACTGGGTTTTTTATCAGACCCATCGGAGGCCCTGATAAAATAAATATTATTATCTATTTCCATAGGATCCAGTGTTACATCACCGGGCTGCAGGGGGATCAGCTGGGTTTTACGGATAATATGTACGGAAAAATTCTTTCCATTTATTTTTTCTACTGATACCCTGTCATCTGAAGGATCTACCATATCGTAGACACTAAATCCATTCAGCGAAGGATGACGGGTAACACGGGAATCGGAACGCAGTCGCGCATAAAGTTTATATGTCGCAACGATGGGTTCTCCCAGGTAACAATCTGTTTTACTTAATTCAACTTTAACAAAAAAATTCCTGCGGATTTTATCTTCCACATTTTCTCCGGGCCGAACCACTTCATCCATATCGACCGGGGGCTCGGCTGTTGGCCAGGAAGGATCGGTGAGGGGATTGAGACCGGGTGGTTTTGAATTTCCCTGTCCCGCCTGATTATGCACCGTGATCTGAATTGCATTGGAATGCATTAGCTGTCCGTCTACCGTAGCGGTTGCAGGTTTTATGGTGAGGGTGCCGGTTCTCTTTGGTTGCAAAAGAAAAATGATACCCTTGTATTGAGACATATTTCCATTCGTAATACTCATTCCCGTGGATTGATTCGGGCCTTCTATAATGGTGAAATCTGACAGATCCGGGGTCTGAACATTCCCGATCTCCTTTGCATTCTCAATAATAAACTGGACTTGTACATAATCGGATTTGCCCATCTCTTTTGTACTTGCCTGTGCAGTGAAGTGCAATTGAGCCATGGCCGGACTCAGCAGCAGGCAAAGCCAGCATGAAATAAGAATTCTGAGATGTAAAAATGATCCGATGATGATTGATTTTAAATAAATTTCTTATCCGGATTGCAAATATAAAAACTGGTAAGGCTTAAAGCTCAAAGCTTAATGCCTAAAGCTTTCTTAATTTAGATGCTGCAAAAATAATCAACGGTCAACGGTCAACGGTCAACGGTCAACGGTCAACGGTCAACGGTCAACGGTCATACGTTATAGATCACCCGCCAAAGGTCGAATAACAAGTTCCTCAACAAGAGCCTGGGGAGAAAGTTTCGATATCTGAACAATCGTACCTGCTATATCTGAAGGTTTCATTATGCGGTCGGGTTTTACGCCACTGTCTGCCCAGGAATCGGTATAAACTGCACCAGGATAAATGCAGGTGACTTTGATTGAATAAGATTTCAGTTCTTCACGCAAATTTTTTGAAAATCCCGCAAGAGCAAATTTGCTGATGCTATATGATCCTCCGTTTGGATAGGCCTGAAGAGCAGCAACTGAACTGATATTAAATATATGTCCCTTCTTTCGGGTCATCATAGCAGGCAGGAGAACCCGGGTAAGATAATAGGCACTTAATAAATTAACCTGCAACATATTTTCCAGTTGTCCATCCGGCTCATCCATTACGCGACCAGGTTGAAATGTGCCTGCATTGTTTATCAGAATATCGGGCACCACACCCAATCCTAAAACCCAGTTTCCAAAATCCATTGCGCCTTGTTTAAAACCCAGGTCAAATGGTTTAGCTTTTATTATCTGGTCAGGGAAACGGCCCATCAGCGATTCAAGCGCATTGTAAAGTTTCACCTCATTGAACGACGTGAGATAGAGATCGTGTCCTTCTGCCGCAAAAGCTTCAGCCATACTGAAGCCAAGCCCGCGGGAAGCACCTGTGATTACTATTTTCATAATGCAATTTACGCCTAAAGCTTAAAGCGTAAGGCTTAAAGCGTAAGGCATAAGGCCTAAAGCGAAAAGCTTTTACGTGGATGGGAAATAGTTTATGGTAGATGGTCTATGTTTTGAGGGAATTAATTGTATTCAAATAAAAAATCCATACACCAAATAACATAAACCTAATACCGTGAACTAGAAGCGTTACGCGTTAAGCCTTATGCCTTACGCTTTACGCTTTAGGCTTTACGCTTTAAATTGCATTATGCAGTACAATCATCTTTTCTTCGATCTCGATCATACGCTCTGGGATTTCGAAACCAATAGCCGGGAGGCACTGCATGACCTGTACCATTTGCTGTCCCTGGCTGATGCAGGAGTAAATGATTTTGACCATTTCCACAAAATATACCTGGTCCATAATGAACGGCTATGGGATCGTTACAGGAAGGGACAAATGAAAGTGGATGAATTACGCTGGAAAAGAATGTCAATGGCACTGCTGGAATTTAAAAATGGCGACGAGTCGCTGGCGCGAAAGATGGGTGTTGAATTTCTAAATATCCTGCCAACTAAAAAAGCACTATTCCCTGATACAATGGAAGTGCTGGAATATTTGACTAAAAAAAAATACAAACTTCACCTGATCACAAATGGTTTTGAGAAAACGCAACATCATAAACTCAAATCTGCGGGCATTGATAATTTTTTTAAAGAAGTGATCACTTCTGAAGGATCCAATAGCCTGAAACCCCATGCCGGAATCTTTGAATATGCTCTGATAAAGACTGGTGCAAAAAAAATTGAAAGCATCATGATAGGTGATACACCTGAAGTGGATATACTCGGAGCCCGGGAAGCGGGTATTGATCAGGTTTATGTAAACCATATAGGATCAGCAGAGCCGGTAGAGGCTACTTTTACTGTTTATTCGCTAAAGGAGTTGATGGCAATCTTTTAAGAATTGTTAATTGTCAATTGTTAATTGTTAATGCTGAGGAGTTGCAAAAAAAATGATTTATAAAAATTGGTATTGGGAATTCCCATTAACAATTAACAATTTACAATTAACAATTGAATGTGTTACCATTCCGCCAAAACAGTCACCCCGCCTTTTACCATTTGATTGAGCCCCACTTTTAAAGCTGTACCCGGAGGAAGCAATACATCCACGCGGGATCCGAATTTGATAAATCCCATTTCTCCGCATTGTTCCACTTTTTGTCCGGGCGAAAGATAATTGATAATGCGTTTTGCCACAGCACCGGCGATTTGTTTAACGAGCAGACTCCCTTTATTATTTTTTATTACAACACTATGCCTTTCATTTTCTGTCGAAGATTTCGGATTCCAGGCTACCAGGTATTTCCCCTTATGGTATTGGCTGTAAACTACTTCCCCACCTATCGGATTCACATTGCGATGTACATTTGCCGGACTCATAAATATCGAAACCTGCAGGCGGCGGTCGTGAAAATATTCCACATCCGTGATCTCTTCTATTACGACTACCTTACCGTCCGCCGGACAAACAACATATTTTTCATTGATGGTTGGAACCCGAACAGGAACGCGGAAAAATGAAATAATGAATAACAGGAAAGCAAGGCTTATAAAAAAAATCAGCCAGCTCAGCCAGGACAAATGAATACTTACGAAATAAAATGAAATCAGGTTAATGGCTGCAAAAAAAATAGCGCAAATAGCAATCGTTTTATATCCTTCTTTATGAATAGTCATTGAAAATAATTCATTAAACGCCTGTCAAAGACAAGTCAGATTTAAATATCTGTTTTGCCAGGGGTAAGCATAACAGGAAAACTTTATGCAAACATAACAATGTAAAACCAAATGAATGGAGTAGCGAAAAGAAGTGAATCGAACCGGTCGAGAAAACCACCATGACCAGGCATTATATGACCGCTGTCTTTTACATCTGCGAGTCTTTTTAATTTGCTTTGCAGCAGGTCTCCTACAGTACCTGCTATCGATGCAATAGCCGCCACAATCATCCATTGGGATACTGCCTGCAACTCAAATCCACTGCTTAAATAGTAACCGACGGCACCCATGGTTATTACAGCGAAAATAAATCCACCGATCGTTCCCTCCCATGTTTTTTTAGGAGAAATAGATGACAGGGGAGTTTTACCGATGATTGATCCAATAAGATATGCCATGGTATCATTCACCCATAAACTTAAAATGATCGCAAGTACCAGTAATTTATTTACATCTTCCAAAGCTTTACCGGTATAAAAAGTGCGGAGGTTAAGAAGAAGACCCAGACTGAGTGATATATAAACAAGACCCAGAACCGAATAACCCATATTCCGGAGATAGGTTTTATGGGTATATAAAATTTCTGCAACCGGCAAAATGAAAAGAAACAATAATCCCCCGTATAAACCCACATTGTGAAGTCCGTTACTTCCTATATCACCATTATAACCAGGGCGACTGCAAAACATCATGATACACCAGCCAGCAATCATGACCCCATATTTTTGAAAGGAACTGATTTCTGCATAAACGGGATCAATTTTAGAAACAAGTTTTTGGTATTCGTACCAGCAGCCGAAATGTATAATGGAAAAAAGTATAAAAAAGCTAAGGGTATTCCAAAGCAATCCGATTAGCATGACTGCAACAAATACCAATGAGGTCAGTGCCCTTATTCTGAAAGTGACCGCCTGAAGAGCCATAAAGTGAAGGTACGTAAATGGAAATTATACCGGATGATCCGGATCATCAAAAAATGAGTTTTCACTCAGTCGTGGAAATTCGGCGGCATAAGTAGTTGTTGATTTTTTTCTGAGCAGATTTAACAGATAAACGACAATTGCCAGTGATAATATGCCCAGGAAGATGAATACTGCGCTGGAACTGTTTTTAGAATCAAGGTCAGCAACCTTGAAATACAAAAGTAAAAGTGTGATGAAATTGAAAATGAAATGACCCAGTATGGAAAGGTAGAGGCTGCCACTAAACCAATACAATGAACCCAGGACGATGCCAAGCGCCATGCGTGGCAGGAATCCCATAAACTGCATATGAATGGCAGAAAAAAGAAATCCTGTGAAAATTATTCCGGGCCATGCAGATTTGAACATCTGTATAAAGAATTTTTGCAGGATGCCCCTGAAAAAAACTTCTTCACCCACGGCCGCAAGTATTCCAACAAGAAAAACCGGCATGATCATATCAGCCGGACTCTTCATCGTTAAAATATTATCCAGCATACCATTAACATTATCTTCCCCGCTCTCGATCCACTTCTGTGTTGCTTTAGGTAAGAGACGCACGATGGCTTCATCCAAAGTTCCCAGAAATGATACGGTAAAAAAAGCCACGACAATAGTAATAATCGAAATGGGCAGAAAAGACTTTTTCTGGGGCGATTTTAATCCAATATAAGATAAGGGCCGCGGATCAGCCAGGTAGGCAAATAACATGGACGGCAGAAAAAAAATAAGGAATTGAATTATCAATTCACCTTTCAATACGCCGGATAACTCAGGACGGGCATAATCTGCAGGACCCATAGCAGCAATCTGAGCGACACTCAGATGATTGAAACGTGCTACGAGGCTTAGTCCCAGGCTTCCTACAAGTAATAAAATTCCGACTGTCAGTACTCCGAATGTGATAAGCTGAACCCAAACGGGCTTATTCCGAAGATAAGTGTGCATGCGGTGGTCTTCCATCTGCAAGGTTTAATGAGTATATTTGCAGAAAGAAGATCTGCGAAATTAAGCAACCAGTCTTCAATTTCAATCCAGCCAGACGCTGGATCGAATATTCCCAGTATACAGATGTCGATTCAGATTGGAGAACATATCACACTGCCGGATTTCCCCCTGCTACTGGCGCCCATGGAAGACGTGAGTGATCCCCCATTCCGTTATGTGTGCAAGAAATACGGAGCCGATCTGATGTATAGTGAATTTATTTCTTCAGAAGGTTTGATAAGGGATGCTATCAAGAGCAGACAAAAGCTGGATTTTTTTGAATATGAGCGACCCTTTGGCATCCAGATTTTTGGTGGTGATGAAGAAGCGATGTCACTCAGTGCCCGAATCATTGACGCAACAAATCCTGACCTGGTTGATATTAATTTCGGATGCCCCGTTAAAAAAGTTGTCTGTAAAGGAGCTGGCGCTGCTGTGTTAAAAGATGTTCCGGCTATGGTGCGGCTCACCAGGGCTGTTATCAAATCCACACGCCTTCCTGTAACCGTAAAGACCAGGCTTGGCTGGGATGATGATTCAAAAAATATTGAAGAAGTTGCGGAACGCCTGCAGGATGAAGGTATAGGAGCCCTCACCATTCATGGCAGAACAAGATCACAACTATATAAGGGCGATGCAGACTGGACACTGATTGCGAGAGTCAAAAATAATCCGCGAATTAATATTCCCATTTTTGGTAATGGCGATGTTGACAGTCCTGAAAAAGCACTTGAATATAAAAGCCGTTATGGCGTTGACGGAATAATGATTGGCAGGGCGGCTATTGGCTATCCCTGGATTTTCCGGGAGATCAAACATTTCCTGAGAACAGGAAATTATTTGGAAGCGCCTTCTCTTGAAGAAAGAATTGATGTTATCAGACAACATCTGTACAGGTCAATAGAGTGGAAGGGGCCTGTACTTGGTATTCTTGAAATGCGAAGACATTATAGTAATTATCTGAAAGGTATTCCCCATATTAAAGAAGTCCGTAATCAATTGGTTCAGAAAGGCAATCTTGAAGAGATTGAAAATATCCTGGAAAGCTTAAGGCTGAAGGCTGAATGCTTAAGGCTTTCTTACGCTTAAAGCGTAAGGCGTAAAGCGTAAGGCATAAGGCTTAAAGCGTAAGGCGTAAGGCTTAAAGCGTAAGGCATAAGGCTTAAAGCGTAAGGCGTAAGGCTTAAAGCGTAAGGCGTAAGGCATAAGGCGTAAGGCATAAGGCGTAAAGCATAAGGCGTAAAGCGTAAAGCGTAAGGCGTAAAGCGTAAAGCGTAAGGCGTAATGCTTAACGAGGTGTATGATGGATGGTTTATGTTGTATCTGAAATTCCATTAACTATAAACCATTAACCATATACCTAAACGTTTGGCCTTACGCCTTATGCCTTACGCTTTACGCCTTACGCTTTACGCCTTACGCTTTACGCTTTACGCCTTACGCCTTATGCCTTACGCTTTACGCCTTCAGCTTATTGAATTCTTCTAATTGCTCCGTATATTTTGATGCTCGTTTTGCGGCTATAAAATCTGCTATGAAAAGTTCGGCTGCCATCAAAGTAAGGGTGATCCCAAGGCCCATCCAGAAATTTTTTCCTTCCGGATTTCGAAAAAGTATAAACAGGATAAATCCAACCAGGATCAATCCGACTTCGATGCCTCTATAGATCAAAAAATTTGTCTGGACCTTTCGCATCCGTGTGAGTTCAACAGTTTTCAACTGGTCGGGATTCATATCATACGCATATACCTGGTTGATGCGCTGATCGTCGCTTTTTATGTATACTGCATAGCCGGCGACAGACTGAACAAGACCAAGAACCAACAACGGAATGGCTGCACCCCTGAAAACATGCGTTTTTGCAATAAAATAAAAAATCAGCGCCAGCGTGATGGCGGCTATTCCGATAACCAGGAAAACCAGGCTCTCCTGTTTTTCAGCAATAAAATACTTTTCAATATCGGTCTTATTGAGCATGATAATTCTGCCATTTAAATATAACCATATCCGTTTAGTTTACAGCTGCTTATTTTTACAAAAATTTTCTATGTACCGTTGCCTGATTCCTGCCTTTCTTTATATTGTTTTATCAGGTTGTTCTGCCAATAATGTTAAGGTGGATGACAGCCTGAAGACATATTTTGATTCTGCCGGTGTTCAGGGATGTTTCGCCTTATTTAGTAATGGAGAAAATAATTTCATCATATATAACCTTCCCCGTTACCGTGATAGTTCCTTTACTCCCGCTTCCACTTTCAAAATTGTAAATTCTCTGATCGGAATCCAAACGGGTGTTATCAGGGATGAAAACATGGTGATCAAATGGGATGGTGTAAAGCGATGGAATAATGACTGGAATAAGGATCTCACAATGAAAGAAGCATTTGCCGTTTCAGCCGTTCCTTATTACCAGGAAGTGGCCCGGCGTATTGGCCGTGATACCATGAAATTATGGATCGATAGTCTCGGTTACGGAAACAAGGATATAAGCGGTCCCATTGATTCCTTCTGGCTAAATAACCATTTGAAAATAAAACCGGACGAAGAACTGGGGCTGGTTAAAAAATTATACTTCGATCAGCTTCCTTTCTTTAAACGTACGCAGGATATAGTGCAATCTGTTATGTTACGGGAACAGAATTCTAACTATAAACTATATTATAAAACAGGCTGGGGTTTCCCGGGAGAGGGCCGTGAGCTGGGATGGGTTGTAGGCTGGATCGAAGAAAATAAACATCCCTATTTTTTTGTGCTCAATATTGAGTCAACTGTGCCAAAAAGAGTAATTGAGGTAAGGATTAAAATGTTAAAAGACATCCTGGCTCATTTGGGATTTTTTAACGGAAAGAAATGAATCGGGCGGTGTGTGTTTATTATCTTGCAAAGAACTATCAGAGTGTGAGAGTGTGAGAGTGTGAGAGTGTGAGAGTATAAGAGTATAGGAGTATAAGAGTATAAGAGTATGATGAGTTAGAATTAATAATTAATAATTTATAATTAATAATTAGTCTTGCATTTCCAGCACCCGGAATATTTTATAGGACTGATCCTGATACCGCTACTAATTTTTCTTTATTACCAGTTACTCGGCTGGAAGAAAAAACTTGGTAAGAGGATTGGTGATCCGGCACTGGTGGCCCTCCTTGTAAAATCATTTTCATCCCGCAAATACCTTTTGAAATTTATTTTGATTTGTGTCGCGGTATTTTTCCTGGTTGCCGGATTGGCTAATCTGCGTGCAAGAGGCAGTGAAGAAAATATATCACGTCAGGGTGTGGATGTAATGATCGTGCTGGATGTTAGCAAAAGTATGCTGGCGCAGGATGTGAAACCCAGCCGTCTTGATAAAGCCAAACAGCTTTTATACCGGCTCATTGATCATTTGCAGAATGACCGTATCGGGATGATTTTATTCGCAGGCAGAGCTTATATGCAAATGCCCCTCACAACCGATCACGGAGCGGCTAAGCTTTATATTTCTGAAGCAGGTCCGGATGCTGTTCCAACCCAGGGAACTGTTTTTGCTGAAGCTCTCACGATGGCCAACAATTCTTTCAACCAGAACGAACATAAATATAAAGCCGTGGTATTGATCTCTGACGGGGAAGATCATGATCCGGACGCACTGAAAGTTGCAAAACAAATGGCCGATGACGGCGTTATGGTAAATACAGTGGGCATTGGTTCACCGGAAGGATCCATAATTATCGATCCCGAAACAAAGCAACCAAAAAAAGATAATCAGGGAAATATTGTCATTTCAAAACTCAATGAACAGGAATTGACGGGTATTTCGGATGCAACCAATGGAATATATATTCATCTGGAAAACCTTGAAGATGCTACCATCACACTATCCCAGCGGCTGGACAGTATTGAAAAAAGGGCCTTGGCAGATTCGGAATTCGTCAATTTCAAAAACTATTTCCCATGGTTCATCGGTTTCGCGGGAGTCCTGCTGATACTGGAATTATTTATCCCTGAAAGAAAAAGAAAAATTGCTTAAAAACAGATTATCCATATTAGTGCTTTTCACCCTGTTCAGTTGTTCTTATGTAAGAGCACAGACGACAGACGCGCTGATCCGACGGGGGAACCGCTTTTATAATAAACAGGAATACGACCAGTCGCAAACAAATTATGAAAAAGCATTAAAAAAATCACCCGGAAATCCCGACGCTTCTTTCAACCTGGGAGATGCATTATACAGGAAGAACGATTATGATAAAGCCGCGGGTTCATATGATGATGTACTGCAATCCAAAGCAGACGAGAACACAAGGCAAAACGCCTATTATAATAAAGGCGTTGCCATGATCCGTCAGAAAAAAATTGATGAGAGTATTGATGCCTGGAAAAATGCTCTCCGATTGAACTCTGCCGATAGTGATGCCAGGGAAAATCTGGTAAAAGCCCTTCTTGAAAAAAAGAAACAGGAACAGCAGGAACAACAGAATAAAAAAGACAAATCAGACAAGAAGAAATCGGACGATAAACAAAAAAATGATCAGAATAAACCCGACAATAATCCCAAACCTCAGCAAAGCAAATTATCTAAACAACAGGTTGAGCAATATCTAAAATCCCTGGAACAAAGAGAAAAAGATGTTCAGGACAAAATGAACCAGAATAAAACACATACTCTGAGCCAGCCTGAAAAAGACTGGTAAAATAACAAGTATGGGAGTATGGGAGTATGGGAGTATGGGAGTGAGATGCTTTTTGTAATTTTACATATTATTCATCAACCATTTCAATGCAATTATACACTCATTCTCTCACTGAATATAAAAGGCTGAAAACAGTTCCTGTTACAGTGGGGGATCTTATTTTGGGTGGCGATGCGCTCATACGTGTGCAGACCATGACAACATTCGATACTATGGATACGGTTAAGACTGTAGAACAATCAATCCGCTGCATTGAGGCTGGTGCTGAACTAATCCGGATTACAGCACCCAGTAAATCGGAAGCAGAAAACCTTTTAAATATTAAAAACGAAATCAGGAAAAGAGGATATAAGACTCCCCTGGTGGCGGATATTCATTTTACTCCCAATGCTGCCGAAATTGCTGCACGCATCGTTGAAAAAGTCAGGATAAATCCGGGTAACTACGCCGACAAAAAAAAGTTTGAGTTCATTGAATACAGTGACTCAGATTATATGGAAGAAATTGAAAGAATCCACGACCGGTTTATTCCACTCATCAGGATTTGTAAGGAATATGGTACAGCTATGCGAATTGGCACAAATCACGGATCATTAAGTGATCGGATAATGAGCCGGTATGGCGATAGTCCAACGGGTATGGTGGAAAGTGCCATGGAATTTCTCCGCATCGCGAGAAGTGAAAACTATCATCAGATTGTGCTGAGTATGAAATCGAGTAATCCGCTGGTGATGGTAGAAGCGTACCGACTCCTCGTAAAGACTATGCAGGATGAATTTAACCTGATCTATCCTTTACATATCGGCGTAACAGAAGCCGGCGATGGAGAAGATGGCAGAATCAAATCAGCTATTGGAATCGGCACACTGCTGGAAGATGGTATCGGTGATACCATACGGGTATCCCTGACCGAAGATCCCGAATTTGAAATTCCCGTTTGCCAGGATATTGTTGCACGTTATACTTCAAGACAAAAGGGGTCAGACATAGTACCCATTGAAAAAATACCTTATTCACCATTTGAATATACAAGAAGAAAAACCCGCACTGTTTATAATATTGGCGGAACACATGCGCCAGTGGTAGTGGCTGATTTTATGCATGAAGCATCCATTACTCCGGAATCTCTTGAGCGCATTGGATACGAGTACGATCTGATTACGGATAAATGGAACATCAGAGATGCTGCTGCAGACTATATTTATTCAGGGAATAAAATACCTGATTTTAACCTGCCGGGAACCTGTAAAATAATTTGTGATTATGAAGCCTGGAACAAACTGATTGAAAAGACAACCAGTGCCGGAGAAGAAAAATATTTCCCCTTATTCACTCAGGATCAGTTAAGAGAAACTTCAGCCTGGTCACCAACAATGAATTTTTTAAGTTTGAATTCGAATCAGGCAATCCATCCTGATTTATTCAGACTGCTGGAAAAAGTTCCGGGACTGATTCTTGCCCTTTATTCTGATAATGAAAACCCGGTATTGGATACCAGGCGTTTTATAATGGAACTTATGAACCGGAATCTGGATATCCCGGTTATCCTCGCAATAGAATGTTCAGAAAGCACCATCGACAGGCAGCTTATTCATTTTGCCGTGGAAGCCGGCGCCTTGCTGGTTGATGGCATGAGCGACGGGATCTGGCTGATCAATGACCCAAAAAAAATCAAGAATGTCCAAGTAAGCGGAAGAACTTATCTGAATGCAAAAAACAATCATCAGTTTTTGAACAATACGTCATTCTCCATTCTCCAGGCTGCAAGAACAAGGATTTCGAAAACAGAATATATTTCATGCCCTTCCTGTGGCAGAACCCTGTTTGATCTCCAGGAAACAACAGCGAAGATCCGGTCTTTAACGAGTCACCTTAAGGGGTTGAAGATTGCGATCATGGGTTGTATCGTGAACGGTCCAGGAGAAATGGCAGACGCTGATTTTGGCTATGTGGGAAGTGGTCCGGGAAAAATCACGTTATACAAAGGAAAGGAAGTAATGAAACGAGGCGTGAACAGCGAGACGGCCGTTTACGAACTAATCCAATTGTTGAAAGAAAATAATGTTTGGGTGGAGGCGGAAGAAAGTGTGAGGGTGTGAGAGTGTGAGAGTGTGAGAGTGTGAACATCTTCTACATTATAATTAATAATTTAATTTCCCCATTTTTCATTTTCTACAATTTCACATTCACCACATTATCCTTAAGCCAAAGGCTTAAGGATGTATGCCCCCTCATTAATATTCATCACATAACAATCCGGAATTTTTCCAAATTGCAATTCATATTTTTTCTGGATATCCAGGATAAAACTTTCTTCAGCATGATGATCTACCAGGGTAATTATGCATCCGCCAAATCCACCGCCCATTTGTCTCGCTCCTTTTACTCCATTTAATTTATTTATTTCATTTACGAGGAAGTCAGATTCTATGCAACTCACTTCATATTCTTTGCTCAGTCCTGCGTGTGAAGCATACATTAATTTTCCAAACGCATCGAGATCATTATTTTTGAGATCTTCACAACCATCGAGCAGACGCTGATTTTCTTCCACAATAAAATGGCATCTTTTATATACGGTTTCATCCAGCTCAGCTTTGTGTTCTTCAAGAAGTCGTGGCTGCAGGTCACGTAAAGAATGCATGGCAGGCTCATATTTTTTAAGAACCGCAACACCTTCTTCGCATTGCTGACGTCGAAGATTATATTCGGAAGATGCGAGTGAGTGGCTGACCATTGAATTCACCAGGATGATCCGGATATCAGGAAAGTCAAATGGAATATATTCGTATTCCAGACTTCGGCAATCCAGTTTCATCAGGTGACCGGCCTTCCCATGCAGGCTCGCAAAGGGATCCATGATACCACATTGAAGACCGGCAAAACGGTGTTCTGTCTTCTGCGCCAACAGTGCGATTTGCATTCCGGATAAGCCCAATTGAAAAAATTCATTGAGTGCTAAACCGAATGCGGAACAGAGTGCCGCAGAAGAACTCATACCAGCACCAATTGGCACATTGCCGGAGATTAAAATATCCATCCCTTCCGGCAGGTGTTTTTCAGGCATGATCATATAGATCATTCCCAATAAATAGGTAGGCCAACCCTTTACAGGACGCATATGATCCAGCTCAAAAGAAAAGCTCTCCCCGAATCCCGGAGCAACCAGGTTCAGCTTTTTATACTGGTTTGGTGCCATGGCTATATATATATGCCTGTCTATAGCGCCCGGCAGCACAAAACCCTGATTATAATCTGTATGTTCACCGATGAGGTTCACCCTGCCTGGTGCGGAAGCAATCAGGCAATCTTTTCCGAAATATTGTTGAAATTGCCTTTCGATATCCATTATCATCTTCGAAATTAAACACATTACAAATGTCCTTTACTATAACGCGCGAAAGGGATGAAGACCTGGACCTTTTACAGATTACCGATTTTACAACCGGAATCCAGGTAAGAATCCTGCCCCAGGCAGGCGCCCTTTTACATGAATTCTCCATTCCTTTAGGAAATCGCAGAATCCAGGTTATAGATAATTACAATAATCTTGCTGACCTGAAAAAAAATCTTACATCCTCATATAAAAGCGCCAAGCTTTCCCCATTTGTATGCCGGATTTCAGAAGGCAAATATAAATTTGAAGGCAGCTCTTTTGAATTTCCGGACAAATTTAATGACGGTTCTTCAATACACGGCATTCTTTCTGACAAGCCCTTTACCATCCTGGAGAAAAAAGTTCTGGAGGATCAGGCATTTATATTACTTGAATATCATTATAAAAAAGAGAACCATGCCTATCCTTTTGAATATTTAATACAAGTAAAATATACATTAAAAAAAGCCGGGAGGTTATATCTGCAAACAACGGTGAAAAATCTTTCTTCCGGGCGCATACCCATGGCCGATGGATGGCACCCCTATTTTAGCCTGGAAGGAAAAGTTAATGACTGGTTATTATCCTTCCACTCCATTAAGAACCTCGCATTTAATGAAAACCTGATTCCCACCGGAGAAATAATTGAGACGGATACATTTTATTCACCAAGGCTTATAGGAAATGAGAAATTTGATCATTGCTTTTTGCTGGAGCCTGATCCGGATTTTCCTGCTGCAACATTGGAAAATCCTGCAAATGGTCTTCGCCTGAGTTTTTTCCCCGATATGAGCTATCCTTATCTCCAGATCTATACACCAGACAACAGGAACACCATCGCAATAGAAAACCTGAGTTCAGCGCCCGATTCTTTTAATAACGGGATTGGACTATTATTATTAGAGCCTGGCGATTCTCAAAGTTTTACAGTGTTATATCAACTGGAATTCCGTTAAACTTGTACCTTGCTTCATAATATCAATAATGAAACGACTGAAATACTTTCTCACTGCTGCCTGCATGTTTTTTCTGGCAGGCTGTTTTGAAATCAATGAAGATGTTGACGTACATGCAGATGGATCAGGTGTATACTCAGTCCATACAGATATGAGCCAGCTTCTTCAGGCAATGCAGAGCTATCTTGGTAAAGAGGAAATGGATAAGCAAATGCCTGATAAAAATATTGATACAACGGTTATGATGAGAACAATGCTGGATACCGTTCAAAATATTTCAGCAGAAAACAAAGCCCTGATCAAAAACGGCACCGTACATCTTCTGCTTAATCTGGAGAAGAAGGAATTTAAAAGCGATATCGTTATTCCGTTTAAAAGTCTCGGGGATTTACAGAAATTGTATAATTCCATGAACAATCAGTCACTCGGATTTAACCAATTATTTAAGGGCATGGCAGGAAAACCCGACACTACTTCTTCCGGAAATGAAAATGGAATGCCGGATATGAACCAGTTTAATGCTATTTATGATTTTGTATGTCATGATGGTCTTATTTCCCGGAAACTGAATCCTGAAAAGTGGAAAGCCCTGCAACAGTCTCCTCAGCTTGCACAAATGAAAGATGCGGGCAGTATGGGTATTTCAATACCTTATACCCTTACCATTGCTATTCCACGGCCTCTTAAGAAAATAGATAATAGTCTGGCTAAAATTTTCCCCGACAGGAAAAAAGTCATTATTCAATACAACCTGATTGAAGTATTCGACCACCCCGAAAAATTCGAATACACCATCGTTTATTAGGAAAGAATCATGCTAAGAAAAACGGATTTCCTTGTTGTCGGATCAGGCATTGCCGGCCTTACATACGCATTGAAAGTTTCCAAAGCCTGCCCTGATCAGCATGTTCTTGTAATCACAAAAACGATTGCTGATGAGACCAATACCAAATATGCGCAGGGTGGCATTGCCGGAGTAACAGATTTTGAAAATGACAGTTACGATAAACATATTGAAGACACCCTGATTGCGGGTGACGGACTATGCAACCCGAAAATTGTGGAGATTGTTGTGAAAGAAGGTCCACAGCGTATTCAGGAAATGATTGAATGGGGTGCAGAATTCGACAAGGATGAGGAAGGAGCTTTTAAAAAAGGCAGGGAAGGCGGCCACTCTGAATTCCGCATCCTTCATCATAAAGACGTTACAGGAAAAGAAATGGAGCGCGCATTATTACAAACAGTCGCCTCACAGAAAAATATCGAGATCATCAAACATTGTTTCGTTGTAGATATCATCACCCAGCATCACCTGGGTTATCTCGTTACCAAATCCACACCCAATATAGAATGCTATGGCATTTATGCCCTGGACATGAAAGAAAACAGGATCATAAAGATTTTATCCCGCATCACCGTATTTGCTACCGGTGGCAATGGTCAGGTTTATCGCACAACAACCAATCCGGTAATTGCAACGGGTGATGGAATAGGAATGGTTTATCGTGCCAAGGGGAGAATTGAAAATATGGAATTTATCCAGTTTCATCCTACTGCACTTTATCAGCAGGGTGTGAGCCCTTCTTTTCTCATTACAGAAGCAGTAAGGGGAGACGGAGCCATTCTCCGAAATAAAAACGGAGAAGCGTTTATGGGGCGGTATGATGAAAGAAAAGATCTTGCTCCACGTGATATTGTTGCAAGGGCCATCGACAGTGAAATGAAAAAAGGCGGAACGGAGCATGTGTACCTGGATTGCCGCCATATGGATATGACGAAATTCGTGGAACATTTTCCCAATATTTATGAAAAATGTTTATCAGCAGGTATTGATGTGGCAGCGCAAATGATTCCTGTTGCTCCTGCTGCGCATTATAGCTGCGGTGGAATTAAAACGGATGAATGGGGACATACTTCTATCCGGAATCTCTATGCCTGCGGTGAATGCGCATCCACCGGACTACATGGTGCAAACAGGCTGGCCAGTAATTCCCTTCTGGAAGCGATGGTATTTGCACACCGTTGTTACCTGGATAGTGTTGAAAGAATTGAGACACTGGATTTCCGCGATGATATTCCTGACTGGAATGCAGAAGGAACCACCGCTCCCGGCGAAATGATATTAATCACCCAGAGTATTAAAGAACTTCAGTTACTGATGAGTGATTATGTAGGTATCGTGCGAACCAATATTCGTCTCATCCGTGCTTCGAAAAGACTGGATCTTCTGCATGAAGAAATTGAAGCGCTTTATGAAACCACTTTAGTCTCTCCCCAGCTTTGTGAAGTAAGAAATCTGATAACAACGGGTTACCTGGTCGTAAAAGGTGCACAGTTCAGAAAAGAAAGCCGGGGACTTCACTTCAATACCGACTATCCCTATAAGAGCAGTCTGGTACAAAATATTGTACTCTGATGAAGGCTATGATACTCGCCGCGGGACTGGGTACCCGTTTTAAACCATGGACGGATAAGCATCCTAAGGCGCTCGCACTTGTAAATGGCAAGACACTCCTGGAAAGAAATCTGCTTTATCTGCAATCATTTGGAATCAAAGATGTATTGGTTAATGTGCACCATTTCGCGGATCAGATAAGACATGCCATCATCGTAAATGACGGATGGGGCAGCAATATTTCGATCAGTGATGAATCGAACGAAGTGCTTGAAACAGGAGGAGGTCTTAAGAAAGCCGCAGGCTATTTTGATGAAGGATCTTTTATTCTGATGAATGCCGATATTCTTACAGACCTCGATCTGAAAATAATGATTTCATTCCATGAAAAATATAAACCGCTGGTAACCCTCGCAGTAACGGATAGAAATTCCTCCCGTTATTTTCTCTTCGATCAAAACGATCAGCTTTGTGGCTGGCGAAATAAAAAGTCGGATGAAGAAATAATTTCAATTCAGGGTTCTTTGCTTACAGAAAAAGCATTCAGCGGTATTCATATTATCTCACCCGAAATATTTCCCCTCATTCACCAGCAGGGGAAATTTTCGATCGTGAATGTTTACCTGGAACTCGCCGCAGCCCATACGATCCTGGGCTTCGATCATTCAGGTTCAAAGCTGGTGGATGTGGGTAGGCTGGAAGCGATTGCTGTTGCGGAGAAATTGTTTATTTAATTTTTACCTTCAACCAAAAGTAAATCAGTAAAAAAACTTTCTTCAATTGGTTTTTGTTTTATTTTCCTGACAAAGTAAATGTAAAGCCCAATCGTTATCAGATTGACATATACTGAGATTTCATTGGATGCAATGTAATAGTCCGTTAATCGGGCACTAAAAAAACTCGCACGAATCTTAAATATCCAATCCGGTGTATCTGAAAAACCGACCCCTATATACGCATAATAGTAATTTATAAATGCAAAACCCAGAACATAAATCTGAATGCATTGTGTAAGCAATGAAATTTCCACCATCCGGATACAGGATTTTTCCTTTGGAGAAAACCAATAAAAAAAACCACTTATGAAATAATAAATATAGATAAAGACCCCCACCAGGCCGGATAATCCGGGTTCAACAATAAAGCTCACACTAAATAAGTAAGAGATAGGAACGAATATTGAACTGATCAGGAAAATTGCATAAAATTTCTCGAATGGTAAATGCCTTTTCTTTCTGGAAAGATCGTTCATGAGAAAAAGATAAAGATACTAGTTCTTCCAGTCCTTTGCCTCCTGTTCAATATGATGAACCTCGACGCTGACACCGAATTTATTTTTCAGATGACGCGATAACGAATCGGCGGCATAAACACTGCGATGCTGTCCGCCGGTGCAGCCAAAATTCACCATCAGACTTTTAAATCCGCGGTTTATATAATCTTCAACAGAAATATCCACCAGGTCAAAAACACTGTTGAGGTATTCAGGCATTTTAGTTTGTTGCTCCAGGAAATCTTTTACTTCCTTATCTCTTCCCGTTTTGGATTTAAATGCTTCTATGCGACCGGGATTTAAAATAGCACGACAATCAAAAACAAATCCTCCGCCATTCTTACTCTCGTCTGCCGGAATAGATTTTTTATAGGAGAAGCTGTTGATATGAACGATCAGCGGCGTGTCTGCATTCGCGCGGGGAGGTATAAACCTTTCAATAATATGATCCTCCACGATCAGGTTTAGAATTCTTTCAAATTCAGGAATCGTTCCACCCATAGGATATTGATGCAGGAAGGAACGAAGATTTTTTAATCCGAGCGGAATACTCACCAGAAAATGCGCCTTTCTTTCAAACAATCCCCGAAATCCATATGCACCAAGAACCTGCATAAGACGAATGAGAACATATCCATGGTATTGCTGTACAAATTCTTTTTTGTTAAACAGTGTTCCCAGTTCAGCTTCCACACAATCCATATAATATTCCAAAAGTTCCAGTTTCCACGCTTCACTCAACTCTGCCTTAGCCTGCCATAACATGGATGCCACATCGTATTGCATGGCTCCCTTCATACCACCCTGGTAATCGATGAAATGTACTTTATCATTTTCGATCAGGATATTGCGGCTTTGAAAATCACGGAACATAAAATATTTATACTTTGTGTCGCCGAGCAGGGAAGAGAATGTTTCAAAATCAGCTATCAGTTTTTCCTTATCGTAAGGAAGCTGAAGTGTGTCGAGAAAATAATATTTAAAATAAAGCAGGTCGCTCATGATTGCTTTTTCCCCAAACTCGGCTGAAGTCAGACTCCAGTTTTCATAATCCATTCCTTCATCGCCCCTGATCTGCAAATGAGCCAGTTCTTTCAGACTTTGTTTGAATAATTCATATACCTCGTTTGAAGGACCGGATTGCTCAAGCCTGTTCAATAAAGAAATATCACCAAAATCTTCCTGAATATAAATGGTGCCTTCGGTATTAACGGCATAGATCTCCGGTACGGGGCATTCCTTCTTTTTAAAATGACGGCTAAACCTAATGAAACTTAAATTCTCTTTTATATTAATACCATATGTTGCTATAAAAGATTTTGAAACAGTAAGGATCCGGTAATAAATACGAATACTGCCGGATTGGGGGATTTTGTTGATGGAAAGAATGGGTTCTTTACTAAAACCGGCAAACAGCTTACTGATTGATTCGTTGATATGATCCATATGTAATCATGAAACTACAAAAAGCTATTCAACAACAGTAATCTCCGGCGTCGTCGCCGGTTTACGCTTCATAGCGCTTTCCTGGTGGGCAGTGATCAGCTCAGCCAGAAGGGCCGTCCAACCTGTCTGGTGACAGGCACCAAGTCCCATTCCTGTATCACCGTGAAAATATTCGTAGAAAAGATTTAAATGTTCGTTACCGGGCTGCTGATAAAACCAGTTATACTTTCCATACTGCGGAATGCTGCCTGTTTCATCCGGCTGGAAAAGGCTGATCACGCGTTGGGTAAGAAAATCTGCCACTTCTTCCAGATTCATATAAACTCCTGATCCAACAGGACATTCAACTTTTAAAGCATTACCATAAAAAATCCCATATTTACGAATGGACTGAATGATGAGGTAGTTGATTGGCATCCAAACGGGTCCGCGCCAATTAGAATTTCCGCCAAAAAGGTTAGAAGTTGAATCGCCCGGATCGTACTGGATATTATAATCGATATTATCGATCCGTACAGAGTAAGGATTTTTTTTGTGGTATTTTGAAAGCGCCCGAATACCTCCTGGTGACAGGAATTCGTCTTCATTCAGCAATCGTTCCAACAGGCTTACAAGGCGATCGCGGGGAACGAGTGAAAGCAGGATGGTATCACCATCCGTTTTTTCTTCATTGGGCCAGAATTTATTATTCTTAAGCCGGTAGTTTTCAAACCAGCTGATCCGTTTTTGAAAATCTGAAAGTTTATCCAGCTTTTTCTTTTCAATAATTGAAACGGCGAAAAGGGTAGTTATACCTACAATAGAATGAATACGAAGTTGCAGGGGAGGGGATCCCGCGATGGCGAGTGTATCATAAAAAAACCGGTCCTCTTCATTCCACATACCGTGTTCATTCAACGCTTCTGCGATCAATACAAACTGTTCAAAGAATTTCGTGGCTGTATCTTCAAATGTGACATCCTTCATGGCAATTTCCAATGCCATATCCATCATATTCAGCGCATACATCCCCATCCAGCTGGTTCCGTCTGCCTGTTCAAGCTGCATCTGACCCGGAAGTTCAATACTCCTGTTAAATACCCCGATGTTATCCAGGCCAAGGAATCCGCCTTCGAACATATTGTTTCCGTTGGTGTCCTTCCGGTTGATCCACCAGGTAAAATTGATCAGTAGTTTCTGAAAAATTCTTTTCAGGAAATCGATATCGTAATGACCTGTTTTTTCTCCTTCAATCCGGTAGACAGATAATGCCGCCCAGGCCTGCACCGGAGGATTCACATCGCTGAAATTCCATTCGTATGCAGGTAATTGTCCGTCGGGTTTCATATACCATTCCCGCATGATGAGCAGGAGCTGGTTTTTTGCAAAACCAGGATCCACCATACTCATAGGAATACATTGAAAAGCCATATCCCATGCGGCATACCAGGGATATTCCCACTTATCAGGCATGGCAATGATGTCCTGGTTTTTCAAATGTTTCCAATCATGGTTCCTGCCAAACTTTTTTCCATCATTCACCGGTGTAATGCCATCGCTTGTAGTAAGCCATTTTTCCACGTCAAAATGATAATATTGTTTACTCCACAATAAGCCGGATAATGCCTGGCGCTGCAACAACATGAATTCAGGATCTGTGTCGGGATGAAGGATTGCCTTGTAAAAAGCATTCGCTTCTTCTTTTCGCACTTCGAATACTTTTTTAAACCCGACTGTAAATGGATTTGCGATCGATTTATTGGACAGGCGCAGATATATACTTTCTGTTTTTCCCCCATCCAGCCTTATCTTATAAACCGGAGAAAACTTGGTTCCGTTTTTTCTTTTACGCAGCGCATCCAGGTTTTCACCTTTGATCAGCGCATTATGAAATGCATCTTTCACCCAGGGTGTTTTATTGGGCTGTCCCAAAACTTTTTCCCTGTTGGTTTCATTTTCAGTAAACCATTTATCCTTCGGAGTTTGAAAATATAGATAATAGTCACCGAGACGGTGATGCGAAGCTTTTACAGAGTTCTTATTTCTCAGGCTGATTTCAGGCTTTGTTTCAGGATCATCATTCCATTTGTTATAGAACCATAAAGTCGGCAATACGGTTATGTCTGCCGCTTTATGATATCGATTTGTTATATCGATCTTAATAAAAATATCATAGGAATTCTGCTTGGCATAAGTTACCAGCACATCGAAATATTCATCGTCATCGAAAACACCTGTATCCAGGATTTCATATTCGGGTTCCAGTTTTGTGCGAAGACGGTTTTCCTGAAGGAGTTGCTGATATGGAAAAGCCTGCTGCGGATACTTATACAGGTACTCCATATAATAATGTGTTGGAACATTATCAAGGTGATAATATAATTCCTTCACGTCCTCACCATGATTGCCCTGATTGTTCCCCAATCCGAATAATCTTTCTTTGAGGGTGTTGTCCTTACCATTCCAAAGGGCAATGGCAAAACAGAGGTTTTGGAAAAAATCCGAAATACCCGCGAGTCCGTCTTCTCCCCATTCGTATTGACGGCAATGAGCATGATCGTATGGAAAATAATTCCATGCGTCCCCATAGGGACCATAATCTTCTCTCACAGTTCCCCATTGCCGTTCGCTCAGATAAGGGCCCCACTGCTCAAGTGGTATTTTTTTAAAAGAATTTATTATTAATCTCTTCTGCTCAATGGTCATAAAGTAGGGTTAAAATTACGGATTAGTTTTTTAATGAACCCATCGGAGACCATATACTGGTATTGTTTTTGAATCTATTGATTGGTAGAATATTTAAATTTCTAAAAAATAAGGTATGGGAAAGTTAAGCGGTAAAAAAGTTGCTATTCTTACTGAGAATGGCTTTGAAGAAATTGAATTAACCAGCCCAATGAAAGCTTTAAAAGAAGCCGGAGCAGTCGTACAAATTGTTTCTCCTCAAAAACAGAAAGTGCGTGCCTGGGATCGTGATCACTGGTCGATTGATCTAAAAGTGGATGTTCCGCTCGATGAAGCAAATGTGGACGATTATGATGCGCTTCTGATTCCAGGAGGTGTTATTAATCCAGATCGGATGCGTGTAAATCCTGATTGTGTGGATTTTGCTCAACAATTTCTGGAAGAACAAAAACCTGTTGCAGCTATTTGTCACGGACCCCAGTTGTTAATTGAAACCGGATTGATAAGAGGAAAGAATATAACATCATTCCCTTCTATCAGGTCCGATCTGGAAAATGCGGGTGCACATTGGTTAGATGTTGAGGTTGTAACAGACGACAAGATAACTACCAGCAGAAGTCCAAAAGACCTGGAGGCTTTTAACAAAAGGATCATTGAAGAATTCGCTGAAAGTAATTTTGCGAATTCCTATGTTTTATAATTCTACCCATTCAATATATATAGTACTCTTATCGTAAAAAAGAACCACCTCAGGGTGGTTTTTTTCATTGGTATTTCAGAGAAAGGTTATACAGAATTTTTTCTGATGCACTGTCGAAAGCCCGATAAGATGAATCCTGCAACCAGTGCCGGCGGAAAGATGTTACTGCAGCCATACTGTCTTTTAAATTATATCCTATTATGCGTAAAGCCAGATAGTCATTAAAGCCTGCAGGTACGATCATGCCTGTCGTGTCGCTGTACCAGTCGCCAAAACCGTGATCCGCCAGGAGTTTCCAGGGAAATCGCCAGTTGGGATCCACTTTTCTGCCGGGTGCAATATCACCATGACCAATAAAATTCTCCTGCGGAATTTTATATTTTGTTTTCAGTGAATCAAGCAGGATGAGCAGGCTGTTTATCTGGGGATCTGTAAATGTTTCATATCCGTTATTGTCCAGTTCAATTCCTATGCTGGACGAATTGATATCGGAATTATTCCCCCATTTACTTAATCCCGCCTGCCAGGCACGGAGGTAATCATTCAGCATATGATGAACCGTTCCATCTTTACAAATTACATAATGAGCACTCACCTGTAACTTTTTAACTGTAAATGTATGCAGGGTTTCAGGACAGCCGTTCTGGGCCGTATGATGAATAATTACAAAATTTGGTTTGCGTAAATCAAAATTGACTGTGCCGATAAATGGAGAATCCTGTAAAGGAAAATAATCAGCCGGGGGCTGCTGAATCTGTTTACCAAGATCTTTTACCTGGTGCTTATACATCTTATTGGATTCCTTATATGGATTGTGGCTGCAACCGAGAATGATAATATAAAAGACGAGGAGAATTCTTTTTGGCATGCTACAAATTTAAGGGGAAGATCTGGTTAGCCGTTGGCCGCTGACCGTTGTGCGTTAAGCGTTAAGCGTTAAACGTTCTGCGTTAAGCATTCTACGAGGCATATTCTTTGCATCATATCAAAAAAAGCTTTCAATTAATAATACCATGGTAGATAAAAATATTCAGTTTATAACATTCACAATCTCAATTGAAAAGAGACTATTCGGAATCATAATAACCATATTAGGTATCACGGGTCTCCTTTTGGCTTCTTACAAATTAATGCAGGGCAGTACAGCAGCCAACCACAGCGTCATGATGGTGGCTGTCTATGGTTTCCAGGGAATAGTTTTCTTTTTTTCCGGAATCGGTTTGATCCGGAATACACAGGATCTGACGAACCTCAGAAACGTACAGGATCTGCCAAACCATAGTTCAATAAACGAACATGGAAAATTAATAAATTTTGAAGGATCCCGTCAGGAACTAAAGGAGAAGATAAAAGAATTCTATCCGGAGATCATGGACGCGGATCTTATATTCATGGAAGGCAGGGACGATAAGTTGTTTGAAAAGTCGGCTCTGAAACTTTACACGAATGAAAAAGAGATGAAAAACTGGCTCGAAAGCATATCGGCAGGTTAGAAAAACAACTTCCCTGCGCCTTTCCCCTGGCTAAAAATCTGTTGACTGATTTGCGTTAGGTGTTAAGCGTTACGCGTTAGGCGTGCGAGGCATGCTCTTTGCACTATACCAGGAGACTTATAATGTATACCAGAAAATGAGGGATAGGAATATTCAGTTCATAACAATCTCTTTAGAGTTTATAACAATCACAATGGAAAAACGATTATTCGGGGTCATATTGACCATATTGGGTATCGCGGGCCTCATTTTAGCAGCATATAATTTTGTTCAGGGAAATACCTCAACAAACCATAGTGCCAAGTCAGTCACTGTTTATGGTATACTTGGATTACTTTTCTTTTTTGCAGGTATCGGCCTGATCAGGAGCACCAGGGATCTGACGAATAATGGGAGTTGATGGTCGATGGTTGGCGGTTGACGGTTGGCGGTTGGCGGATGATTATGAAAATAAGGTTCTGACTTATAGTTTTGAAATCTACATATTGCGACGGTATTGTCCTCCCACTTCATACAGCGCATGGGTAATTTCACCGAGACTGCAGTATTTCACGGTTTCCATGAGACAGGTAAAAAGATTTTCATTTTGAACCGCTGCATTCTTTAAGTTTTGCAGAGCAGTCGCGGACTTGTCTTTATTTATTTTTTTAAATTGGTTGAGGTTATTGATCTGCGATTCTTTTTCTTCCGGTGTGCTGCGGATGATTTCATTAGGAATAATGGTTTTAGATCCTCCGTTTTTCAGGAAAGTATTCACACCGATTATAGGCAGCTCTCCACTATGTTTCCGGCTTTCATAGACCATGCTCTCTTCCTGAATTTTATTCCGCTGGTACATTCTTTCCATTGCTCCAAGTACACCTCCTCTTTCTGTGAGACGGTCGAATTCTTTCATCACCGCTTCTTCCACCAGGTCTGTTAATTCTTCAATCAGAAAAGATCCCTGGATAAAATTTTCCGTTTTTGCAGTACCCAGTTCCCTGTTGATGATTAGTTGGATAGCCATTGCCCGCCGCACACTTTCTTCCGTCGGTGTAGTGATGGCTTCATCATACGCATTTGTATGCAGTGAATTGCAATTGTCATAAATCGCATAGAGAGCCTGAAGCGTGGTTCTTATATCATTGAAATCAATTTCCTGCGCATGGAGGCTGCGTCCGCTGGTTTGAATATGATATTTTAATATCTGGCTGCGTTTGTTCGCTTTGTATTTATATTTCATTGCTTTGGACCATACGCGCCGGGCCACCCTTCCGATCACACTGTATTCAGGATCCATCCCATTACTGAAAAAGAAGGAGAGATTGGGAGCAAACTGATCTATCTGCATGCCGCGGCTCAAATAATATTCCACATAAGTAAATCCATTAGCCAGTGTAAATGCAAGCTGGGTAATAGGATTGGCGCCTGCTTCAGCAATATGGTAGCCTGATATGGAAACACTGTAAAAATTTCTTACTTCATTCTCCAGAAAATATTCCTGCACATCGCCCATGAGTTTCAGCGCGAATTCAGTAGAAAAAATACAGGTGTTCTGTGCCTGATCTTCTTTCAGAATATCTGCCTGTACTGTCCCGCGTACCTGGTGCAGCACTTTTGCTTTCAGCTCCCTGTAAATTTCAGGAGGCAAAACTTCTTCCCCACTGATGCCAAGCAGTTTCAATCCAAGACCATTGTGTCCTTCCGGCAAGCCTGAGGATTCAGCATCATGATATCGCGGGGTTTGTTCGTCTCCAAATTTTTGAAGCAGCTTCTGATTCACTTCATTCCAGATTCCCTTTGATGTAATATATTTTTCACATTCCTGGTCAATGGCCGCATGTAAAAAGAATGCAAGGATCATCGGGGCCGGCCCGTTGATGGTCATGCTCACCGATGTTCTTGAATCGCAGAGATCAAATCCACTGTACAATTTTTTTGCATCATCTACTGTACACACACTTACGCCGCTGTTTCCAACTTTTCCATAAATATCCGGTCGCGGATCGGGATCCTCACCATATAAAGTAACAGAATCAAATGCCGTACTCAGTCTGATGAAATTCTGTGAAGACGACAGATAATGAAATCTATTATTCGTTCTTTCCGGAGAACCTTCTCCGGCAAACATCCTTGTCGGATCTTCTGATTCACGTTTCAGTGGAAATGAACCGGCTGTAAAAGGAAATGAACCTGGCACATTTTCCTGTGCCTGCCAGCGCAGTATGTCCCCCCAGTCTTTGAATTTAGGAAGAAGCAGTTTGGGGATGCGTGTTCCTGATAAACTGGTTGTATAGAGTGACTGCCTGATTTCCTGATTTCTTACATGATATATATATTCATCAGCTTCGTAGGATTTTATTTTATCCGGCCAGTTTTTGATGAGCTTGCGACTGACTGGTGTAAGAAGGTTTTGGTGGTACTCAATTCTTTTTTCCAGTTCCTGCAGGATGGCCTGATTTTCATTACCCTTTTCCATTTCTTGCAAAGCACCCGACAATTTGTATAAGACAGAAGCGATGGCTGACTGATCTTCCACCAGTTTATTATACTCAGCAATGCTTTCGTGAATTTCTCCCAGGTATCTGACACGGGCTGCAGGAATGATTGATTTTTCCCAATGTCCTTTTATTTCCGGCTGAAGAAGTGTAGATAAAAAATTCTTTCCGGAATGTTGATCCGCCAATGTAATCAGTCTCATGAATAAATCCTGCATGCCTGCATCGTTAAATAAAGATGCTGTTGTGGCAACAACAGGAATCTCTGAATCATTTGCATTCCATTTCGCGTGATTGCGCTTGTATTGTTTGCGCACTTCGATTAACGCATCTGCGGCGCCGGGCTTGTCAGATTTATTAATGACAACAACATCTGCATAATCCAGCATATTTATTTTCTCGAGCTGACTGGCGGCACCGTATTCCGGTGTCATCACATACACCGAAATATCACAGAAATTCAGAATAGAGGAGTCGCTTTGTCCCGTGCCAGCAGATTCCAGGAGGATCAGATCGAATTCTTCACTTCGACAAATATCGAGTGACTCCTGCACGTAAGCACTCAACGCTACATCCGTTTCGCGCGTGGCGAGAGACCGCATATACGCTCTGGGGGAATGAATACTATTCATCCGGATGCGGTCACCTAATAAAGCGCCACCTGTTTTTTTCTTTGAAGGATCAACAGAAATAACTGCAATCGTTTTTTCGGGAAAGCCATATAAAAATCTTCTGACGATTTCATCCGTAACGCTGCTTTTTCCGGCGCCGCCTGTACCGGTTAACCCGATGACCGTTGACCGTTGACCGTTGACTGTTAATTCTTTGGCGTTAGGCGTTAGGCGTTGAGCGTTGAGCATTAAGCCATTCTCAGCATGCGTGATCGCTCTTGCGATGCGTCGGATTTCCTTGTATTCTCCGAGGGGAAGTTGACCGTTCCAGTTTTTTTCAGCGGACCAGAATATGCTGTCTCCTGATTGAATTGTTTTTTCTGTTTCGCGAATCACTTCGTCGATCATTCCTTCCAAACCCAAAGCACGGCCATCGTCCGGAGAATAAATCCTGCTGATCCCATGTTCCTGCAACCAATTTATTTCTTTGGGAAGAATGGTTCCTCCCCCACCTCCAAATATTCTGATATGTCCACAACCACTTTCATCCAGTAAGTCCCTGAGATATTTGAAGAATTCGATATGTCCGCCCTGGTAAGAAGTGATCGCAACTGCCTGCACATCTTCTTCGATAGCGGCTTCTGCAATTTCATGAACGCTGCGGTTATGTCCCAGGTGAATGACTTCAACACCCTTTGCCTGCAAAATCCGCCGCATGATATTGATTGCAGCATCATGTCCGTCGAAAAGTGAAGTCGCCGTTACAATCCTTAAGCGCTGTCTGGGATGATTCATAGCCAGGTCTTAATCATCAAATTTAGCTTAAAAAACTAATGAGTGTTAGTTTCTGCCTGTGGCAACGATATACATATCAGGACAGATGAGAATTAATTCAATTTTCTTATCAGTTTTGCAATGGAAGAATCAATCATTGATGAATTCCAAATATTCAAATTCAGATCCATAAGGTAACGAAGCATCATTTCCTGACTTCGATTATGTTTACTTACCTGAATTTTGCAGATTGCTAATAAACCTAATTTTTGTGTAGTATCCGCTTTTGATATTTCTTTATTCATCGAATCAATTTGTGTTCCCATGTAATTCACTTCATCCTGATAAAATCCAGTGCTGTCTGCGTTTTTTTCTATGATCGAGTTAATCAATTGCCCTTGAACCCGGGCAAATTCTCTCATATAGATTGTATCATCTATGATCAGCTGATGTCTTTTATCTATGGAATCAATTCTTATTACTCTGAAAGAATCCAGTTTAATGGTAGAATCATTTTTATTTAAATGTGACAGGAAGTTTGCCTTTAACTGATCTGACAGCCTGGGAGTATTTGATTTACAAGAAAAAAGCAGAACGTAAATCAAAATTGAAAACGTTAATACCCTATTCATTTGTTATAAACTAATTTTGATTTATGTTATTTATTGAGGAGATAAAGATTCGCAGGTTGAAATTTTTAAATACCCGCAGTTAATTTTTGCTCCTTTAAGGTACCATAATAATCCTTACAGATTTTGTTTGAGTTCCGGTAGTGTATCAACAGGGTGCTTGCCTTCGGGATGGGTTCGGGTTGCCTTTCCGAAAACAGGGTAGCCAAAGGGATAAATGTTCCATTCGGATTTGAAGAAATTAGTAAGTTGGGGCAAATGGCCTTTATAGGCTGCTCATAGACTTAATTTTGTATGGATTATATTAGCTGAGTGGAAAGACTTTCTCATACAGTTCATAATTAACGACATGCCGGTATGCATATAGACTCAGAAGTTCATTTCTGGAAATATGGGAAATCCCTGCTGAATTCATTCATCAGGAATAATAAAGTATTACAACAGGATTATCTGCCTGAACATTTAGACCTGAGCCTGAACAGAAATAAAATAGACGGTTGTATCGCAGTGGTTTCAGAAAACGCAGAAGTCGAAACACGCTTTCTCTCCGAACTCGCTGCTACACATCCCCTGATTTCTGCCGTAGTTGGATGGACAGATATGTTTGATCCGAAGTCAGTGGAAAAGATCAGGGAATTTCGGCAATACAATCATATCCGTGGTTACCGGCTCGAATTAAGTAATGACAAATATCCATCCCGGCAGTTGATGGAAATTCTTGCAGAGAATCAATACAGCCTGGATATTTCAATCAGTACGGATACAGACATGGATCGTTTATCAAAATGGATGAATGACTGGCCTGACCAGCAATTTATTTTAAGGGATTGTGCAAATCCTGATGCGAAAAACGCACCTTCCAAGATCTGGGCATCAACTATCCGTGAACTCGCGAAATTTCAAAATCTTTCCTGCAAGCTGTCGGGTTTATTTACGAAAGGCAATCAAAAATCATGGAAGCCGGCTGATTTTTATCCCTTCCTCGAAATTCTATTTGAATCATTTGGATCCGAAAGATTACTTTATGCAAGTGACTGGCCTTTTCTCCTGATCGCAGGTATATATATTCAATGGAAAAGTCTTATAGAGAAATATATGGAGAGGTATACAATCGATGATCAGGACAAAATATTTGGAGAAAATGCATTGCGGATCTACCGGCTCTGAAAAATAATTAACTTGGACCGATGAAGACAAGATTGCTCACCCTTACGATATTGCTTAACTGTATTTTATTCCGGGAAATTTCAGCTCAAACATCCGCGTCAATTGATCCATGGGTTATCAGTGCAACTTCTCCCGACCCTTCCAATTATTTCGGTGTTACAGTTGCCAATGGAATGATCGGTATCGTTTCTTCTCCGCTACCTTTTCAGGTAAAGGATGTGGTACTCGCAGGAGCATACGATTTATATGGACGGGGCCGTGTGAGTAATTTCCTCAAGAGCTTCAACCTGCTCAATATGCATTTCAGTGTGGATGGATCGAATCTTTCTTCAAAAAATATTTCATCCATGAAACAGACGCTGAATATGCAGCGAGCGAGTTTCACCACTTCTTTCAATTACCTGGATAAAGCATCCATCACGTATACTTATTATGCACTTCGTCAGCTTCCCTTTACGGTTTTGATGGATATTTCTGTGCAGGCGAAAAAAGATATTGAGATAGAACCCGCAAGCGTACTGGAAGCTCCTGATGCCTTGCGCGACGTACAGAATTATTATAATGAAATTGACCGGCCCCATGTAGTGATTTCATTACTGACTTCCACTGCGAGAAGTCCGACAGGAAAATTACTGATGGTCGCTTCCAATACATTTTTATTTACTGAACCGCACGGACAGGAACCCCGCCTTATTCATGAGATGTGGGATAATAATATGCACCTGCTGAAATTCAAACGCAAAATAAAAGCGGGCGAGACTTACCGTTTTTCCATTGCAGGTTCTTCTATCACATCTGCCCATGATGAAGATCCCCTGAATGAAGCCGAGCGCCTTACGATTTTCGCCAAACTGCAGGGAGCAGACCGCCTCATTTCTTTTCATGAAAAAGCATGGAGTGATATCTGGAAGTCTGATATTCAGATAAGCGGTGATGAGCAATCGCAACAGGATATACACAGTATGCTTTATCATCTGTATTCCTTCACGAGGGAAGGCACTTCTTTCAGTCTTTCTCCTATGGGACTCAGCGGTCTCGGATATAACGGACATGTTTTCTGGGATGCCGATCTGTGGATGTTTCCTTCCCTGCTGGTACTGCATCCGGAAATGGCAAAATCCATGATTGAATACAGGTATGAACGACTGGATGCCGCCAAGAAAAATGCTTTTGCTCATGGTTTTAAAGGCGCTATGTTTCCCTGGGAAAGTGCAGCGAGTGGTGTGGAAGAAACACCGGTCTGGGCTCTGAGCGGACCTTTTGAACACCATATTACGGCCTGCGTCGGACTGGCCGCATGGAATTATTACTGCGTTTCACAGGATAAGGACTGGCTAAGGGAAAAGGGATGGCCCATCATTTCTGCGACAGCTGATTTCTGGACGTCAAGGGTGGAAAGAAATGGTCCCGGACATTATGATATTAATAATGTGGTGGCTGCTGATGAATGGGCCGAGAATATTGACAACAACGCTTTTACCAATGGAGCCGCGAAAGTTTTATTACAGCATGCCACAGAAGCTGCCGGCATTTTAGGAATAAAGGCGGATCCGGACTGGATGCAGGTTTCTGATAATATTCCCATCCTTCAAATGAATGGTGTCACAAAGGAACATGCCCAGTATAAAGGAGAAGGAATTAAACAGGCAGATGTAAACCTGCTTGCTTATCCTCTAAAACTTATAACAGATCCTGTTCAGATAAAGAGGGATCTGGTTTATTATCAGTCACGGGTTCCAAACCAGGGCACACCGGCCATGACCCAGGCTGTTTTTGCATTATTATATGCACGTCTCGGACAGGGCGATACTGCTTTCCATTTTTTCAAGGATGCTTATATTCCAAATCTAAATCCGCCTTTCAGGGTGATTGCGGAAACCAAAGGAGGTACCAATCCGTATTTTGCGACAGGTGCCGGAGGGATTTTACAGGCACTGCTCATGGGTTTTGGCGGGTTGGATATCAGATCCACCGGCATCGTGCAGGTTCCTTCCAGCTTACCGTCAGGGTGGAAAAAACTGACCCTCACGGGTATCGGTCCGGACAAGAAAAATTACAGCGTTCAATAAAAATTAGTAATTTGCCCACAACTGTGAAGAGAATTGCTGCCATACTTCTGTTGGGTTTACTCCTTTTTAACTGGGTGGGTTACCAGTTATACACCGCCATCTTACAGGACCGGGCGGACAAAACGATGATTGCAGATCTCGATGAGAATAAGTATTCAGACGCCGATCTTATTTCTATTAAAGTACCAGCCTCTCATCTTTCTTCTTATGTGAATTCAAAAGAATTTCAAAGGGTGGACGGGAAAATAGAAATTGAAGGAGTTCAATACAACTACGTTAAGCTCCGGTATATTGACGGTAACCTGGAACTTCTCTGCATCCCCAACAAAGTTTCAAACGGTATTCAGACTGCAAGAGATGATTTTTTTAAACTGGTGAACGATTTACAACATCCGGGCCAGTCAAAAAAAGCAGAACAACATAATACTTCCTACAAAAGTTTTCAAGCCGGATTCTATAACGGAATGCCGGTTTATATAGTTGCGAACCTGACCCTAGTCAGCCAAAAAGCATCTGATCATTATCAGCTGCTGATACCAACTGTATACCTCACACGCGCCGGTCAGCCTCCAGACCAAATTTAAAGTTTCATTACAAAACAGTTTATCATGCGACACGTGTGATAAAGATTCTATTTTTTATCCATTCATTTTTTTTTATTTATTCTTTAGTCGCTGTTGTGATTTACGCAATAGTCTTATTTGAATGCAACCTAAAATTCATCATATATCAGTCTTATACCATTAACCATTAACCTGTTCTATAATTAAAATCAAAACTTAACTACGCGAAATGAAAAAGAAAACAAAATTCCATCTGGTGACAGCCATGGCGTTCAGCCTGGTTGCCACTCTTGCAAAGGCGCAGACCGTTGATGATGCGATCATGATGAGTAAGAAGCAATGGTGTAATGGTCTTACCTATATGCATTCCAGCTGGAATGAGTACTGGGAGGGGACAACGAAAAGAACTAATCTAAACCTCGGAACGGTGACTACACAATCTGTTATGTATATGACTTCCTATGGCATCACAGACAAGCTGAATCTGCTGGTAAATGTTCCCTATGTTTGGACGAATTCTTCAGCCGGAACCCTGCATGGCATGAAAGGTTTCCAGGATATTGACGTGGATCTTAAATATGAATTTTATAAAACTAAAATAGGAAAAGGGGATTTATCACTGATCGGTCTTGCGGGAGTCACTACGCCCCTATCCAATTACGAAAATGATTTCCTGCCCATGTCAATCGGACTTGGCAGCACCAACCTTTCAGGACGACTTACAGCAGATTATCAAAACGGCCTTTTCTTCGCAACACTCTCCAGTGCGTATGTTTTCAGAAGCAATGTTACGATCGACCGGACTTCTTACTATACTACTCAGATCAATTACACGAATGAAGTGGATATGCCTAATCAGTTATACAGTAATCTTTTTGTCGGAATCCGGAATTCAAGACTGACAGTACAGGCTCAGCTTATGAATATGTACACATTCGGAGGATTTGATATACGCAAAAATGATATGCCCTTTGTAAGCAACCAGATGAACAGCACATCCCTGGGTGCACATGTAAAATATTTTCTTCCTTTTATACCCAATCTGGAAGTCGTTGCCAGTGCGGATTATGTGATTGCAGGCAGAAATGTCGGTCAGGCACAAACTTATACAGGTGGCTTTTTTTATATACTCGGTTTATAAGCCGATAAAATTATTGAAATGAAAAATATATTCTTTTATTCTTTGGGGCTGATCGGTTTGATGCTCATAACAACAGGTTGTCAGAAAGAAGTCACAAACCGCACTGCGAATCTGCCTGCGCTTGATCCGGCGAGTACGGACCTGACTGCCGGCACGTGGAGAACAATATTATTATCCAGGCCGGATAGTTTCGCAGTTGCCGCACCTGTTGCGACCAGTTCACCACTTTACCTGGCAGATCTGTTTGAAATTAAATCGCTGCAAAAAACTTTAACAGGCGAACAGGCAAGTACTATTAAATACTGGGCTGCGGGCAGCGTGCTGAGATGGAACGAAATCATGCGTGGTCTTGTTGCAAAATACAACCTGCCTCCCGAAGCGATTTCCGATACCAGTTATCCGATACCCAGTTCAGCAAATCCACTGGCTTATCCGCTTTTCCCATTCTCAAATCCGCCTTATGCTGCGCGCGCTTACGGATATATTTCAGCAGCACAATATGATGCGCTGGTAGCCTGCTGGCATTATAAAACATTATATAATCGTGCAGCGCCTTATGTGGTAGATTCTACAGTTTCTGCTTTATATATCAACAAAACAACTTTACCTTCTTATCCTTCGGAAGCTGCAGTGCTGGCTGGTGTAACAGCAGAAATGATGAAACTCTTGTTTCCCGATGAAATTGCAAATATTCAGGCAAAACTTGTTGAAGCAGAACAGGCGACCATCATGAGTGGCGCGGCTACCCGGGCTGATATTACTGCGGGAGAAGCACTGGGCAGGCAGGTTGCCGAGCTCTTTATCGCCCGAGCAAGAGGAGACAATGCCGGAAAGGCTGTCGGCACGCCGTCGGACTGGTCAAATTTTGTTACTATAACTACCAACCAGGGCCTGACTCCATGGAATAGTCTGGAAACACCGAAACGTCCTCCGATGCTTCCGTTATTTTATAAAGTGAAACCATTTTTATTCGACTCTGCCACCGTGGTGAGTTTGCGTCCGGCTCCACCTCCGGCTGTCGGATCAGATGAAATGAATAAAGATGTTGCGGAAGTAAAAAATTATATAAATAATCCAACCCGCGAAAATATGCGGATCGTTCAATTTTGGGCAGACGGTGTTGGCACATACACACCACCGGGACACTGGAATGCCATTGCGGCGGAAGATTTTGCAAATCAGAATTACAGCGAAGTGCGTTTCGCCAGAAATATGGCATTGCTGAATATGACGGAGATGGATGCTGCCATTGTATGCTGGGATATCAAATATCATTTTTTCAATCCGAGACCGACGCAGCTGGATCCATCCATTAAAACATTAACGGGAATACCGAATTTCCCTGCTTATGTATCCGGGCATTCCACTTTCAGCGGAGCAGCTGCCACCATTTTGGGATACCTCTTACCCTCCAATGCGGCTAAGTATAACGCCATGGCGACGGAAGCAGGTTTAAGCCGTCTGGTTGGCGGTATTCATTACAGAACTGATTGTGAAACAGGACTAACAGTTGGTGAAAATGTTGGCAACTATGCCATTCTGCGCGCGCAGAATGACGGGGCCAATTAACTTTTTTATTATAAATGTTTAAGCAATTAAGACCCTTCGATTCTTCGCGGGGTCTTTCTAAAACTTCAGGAGAAAATAATGACATCGTTGACAAATAATCAAAAAATACATTACACGTTGCGGTTCTCATCCGCCATGTGCTTTATTGGACATGGCGCATTTGGTATTATTACTAAACCGATCTGGTGCAACTATTTCGCACTCTTTGGAATTAACAAAATAACGGCATATCATTTAATGCCGGTGTTGGGATCTGTGGATATTATGCTGGGGATTGTCATATTATTCAAACCCATCCGGGCCATTGCAGTCTGGCTGATTTTCTGGGGGATAATAACGGCGCTTTGCCGCCCGCTATCAGGCGAACCCTTTGCAGAATTCGTTGAAAGGGCGGGGAACTTTGGCGCTCCCCTTTGTCTTCTGTTACTCGCCGGCGGTATCAAATTGAGCTTCCCCTGGCTTTTTTCAATCGTACATCCTTATGAACCGGTGGATGAAAAATCGCTGGAGGGCGTAAAAACGATGCTTCGGATAATCGTATTTCTTTTATTGACAGGTCATGGCTGGCTGAACCTGATTCAAAAACCAGGATTAATTAACCAATACACTTCTCTTGGTTTTTCAAATCCGGTAAATGTTTCCATACTCACAGGAATATTTGAAATCATGGCTGCCATTGCAGTTCTGATAAGACCGTTAAGGCCCCTGATTTTTGTTTTTCTTGTCTGGAAGATGGGTACGGAATTATTTTATCCTCATTTTGAAATTTTTGAATGGGTTGAGCGTGGAGGAAGTTATGGTTCACTGTTAGCGCTCTGGATTTGTCTGGAACCTTTGCGGAAGACGGGGAAAGGTTTTGTGAATAGCCAACAGTTGACAGTAGGCAGTTGACAGTAAACAGGAAAAGCCTCCAGCGTTACACTTTAAGCCTTGAGCTTTAAAAATTGTAATCAATAGTCATAAGCAATATCATCCCTGCGATTCATCGCGGGGATTCTTTTTAAGCTTAAGGCCTAAGGCTAAAAGCGTAAGGCATTTCAATTATGAATTATGGGCTATAGGTTGTGAATTCTGTCCCACACTCTCACACTCTCACACTCTCACACTTGCCTTACGCCTTACGCCTTACGCTTTTAGCTTAGAACCCGTATCTTTAAAATCAAATTAACCCCCGATGAAGCCCTTCTATTTCCTATCGCTTATACTATTGAGTATTTGCGCAAAGGCCCAGTATCTGCAACCAGCAACTCCGGATAAAATTTATGGTGATCTTTTTACAGATGTACAGATGCAAAAAGTGTTTCCTGACGGAAAAACTTTTGTTGACTGCATACCGAAAAGAAAACCGGCAGATATCATGTATGATTATGGCATTCAGAAAGGTCCCAATTTCAACTTAAAGAAATTTGTGGAGGATAATTTTGAAATCCCGCAGGCTGTTGCAGCAAATTATAAATCGGATACTTCGGAAGATATCGTCACCCATATCAAAAAGCTGTGGGTTGTTTTGAAAAGAAATCCCGATAAAGAAGTAGAAGGAAGCTCCTTACTACCTCTTCCAAATCCTTATATAGTTCCCGGTGGAAGATTCAGGGAAGTATATTATTGGGATTCTTATTTCACCATGCTGGGACTAAAAGAAAGTGGTGAAATAAAAACCATTCAGGATATGGTAAACAATTTTGCATTCCTGATTGAAACATACGGTCACATTCCGAACGGAAACCGTACCTATTATCTGGGCAGGTCTCAGCCGCCGTTCTTTTCCTGCATGGTTGAGCTGCTGGCGGGAATTCAGGGCGATAGCATCTATCAGAAATATCTTCCGGCGATGGAAAAAGAATATGAATTCTGGATGGAAGGTGCAGATAAACTAAAAGCAGGAGATGCATACCGTCGGGTCGTGCGCCTTAAAAACGGAGACCTGCTGAACCGCTATTGGGACGACAGTATGGTTCCCAGACAGGAAAGCTGGCGGGAAGATTATATGACTGCAGAAAAATCCGGAAGAAATAAAATTGAAATGTATAAACATCTGCGGGCGGGCGCTGAAAGCGGAATTGACTTCAGCAGCAGATGGTTTACCGATCATAAAACCATCACCACCATTCAAACAACTGATGTTTTACCTGTTGACCTGAACAGCCTGATGTACCATATGGAATGGACCATTGCCAGGGCGAAACTGATAAACAGAGATGAGGCGGGGGCCAAAGTTTTCCGTGAAAAAGCCGAACAAGGGAGATTGTTGATAGATAAATATTTCTGGAATAGTAAAATTTCTTTCTTCACTGACTACCAATTCAAAACACAATCGAAACTGAATAATATTACACCGGCCGGCCTTTATCCTTTTTGTTTTATTAATGAACAACCCGATTATTTAAGTCTGCTTGGCAGTAAAGTTGCTGCGGTCGTGGAGGCTAAACTCCTTAAAGACGGAGGGTTCGTAACTACAATTTATAATACGGGTGAACAATGGGATGCCCCCAATGGATGGGCTCCTTTGGAATGGATGATGATCTGGGGACTTGACCGTTGCGGACAAAAAAACCTTGCGACCCTGGCGGCAAAAAGATGGATAAAATTAAATATCCATGTATATAAGCAAACCGGTAAACTAATGGAGAAATATAATGTTACAGATTTAAATAAAGAAGCTGGCGGGGGAGAATATGGCGGCCAGGATGGGTTCGGCTGGACAAATGGTGTTTTGCTGAAACTGATAAGTTTATATGGAACAAAATAGGCTTAAGGCCAAAAGCCCAAAGCTAAACGCCTAAAACTTTTTATCCACCATAAACCATTCTCCATCTACCAAATTTGTCAATGAAATAAAATGACTGACGAGTATTTCATGTTGCAGGCGCTGAAGGAAGCAAAAAAAGCTTATGATGAAGGAGAGGTTCCGGTAGGTGCCATCATAACCATGAATGGAAGAATCATATCCCGGGGTCATAATCAGGTTGAGCGATTAAACGACCCCACGGCTCACGCTGAAATCATTGCCCTCACTTCTGCTTTTAATTTCCTTGGTTCAAAATATTTACCGGAAGCAACCATTTATATAACAATCGAACCTTGTCTGATGTGTACAGGTGCTCTTTACTGGAGTAAAATTCAGAAAGCCGCATATGGCGCACCTGATGTAAAAAACGGATATAAAAAATATGTGGAACCCTGCCCTTCACTGGAAGAAATTGGTATTGCCCCAAGACCATTTCATCCGAAAACCATAGTTGTAGAAGGAATATTGGCGGATGAATGTGCAACACTCATGAAAGAATTTTTTAAAGCCAGGAGGTGAAAACAGGCCGGTCTGGCGCGATAATTTATTGTCATTTTAATAATCAGAAGTTAACAAATAATAAAAAATTGTCCCTTAATTTCCACAATCAGAAGTTTCGTGAATACTAATTTTATCAAACAGCTTTTCAGATAAATTATTAAAAGCTTTTGTTTTGAGTTATCAACCTTAGATCAGTAATTTTGTTATCCTTCAACAGAATCCTATACTTTTCATCAAAAAATAAAAACTCATGGCATTTACATTACCTGCACTTCCCTATGCACCGGCTGCCCTTGAGCCACATATAGACGCATTGACAATGCAGATACATCACGACAAACATCACCAGGCATATGTTGATAATCTCAATAAAGCGGTAGCAGGTACACCCAACGAAAATAAATCGCTGGAAGATCTGGTCAGTATTGCGGGAACTCTCCCCCCGGCAATTCGTAATAATGGCGGTGGACATTGGAACCATAGTTTTTTCTGGTTGATCATCGGGCCCAATGCTGGTGGCAAACCGAGTGGAAAACTTTCAGAATCCATCGATGCAGATTTCGGATCTTTTGATGCTTTTAAAGAAAAATTTGCCCTGGCAGGTATGGGTCGTTTTGGCAGCGGATGGGCATGGCTTGTAGAACAGGATGGTAAATTATTAATTTCTTCCACGCCAAATCAGGATAATCCTTTGATGGATATTGCAGAAGTTAAAGGGACTCCCATATTGGGTGTTGATGTATGGGAACATGCTTATTATCTGAAATATCAAAACCGTCGTGCGGATTATCTGGCGGCTTTCTGGAATATTGTAAACTGGAAAGAAGTTAATAAAAGATACGAAGCTTCCCTGTAAAAATAAATGAACGATTTGATTAACTTCAGATCCCGTCCCGGCTGTGCTGAGGCGGGATCTTCTTATTTAAATAAAGCATATGAAAAAAAAATCCTGGCTGCTGCTCTTCATCGTTCTGGTTCTTAGCGGATGCAAATCCCATCAAAAAAAGATACTGATTTACGCCAACAGTAATATTCAGGTCGATGAATCCCAAAAAAATATTTCAGTTACGGAAGGAAACACGCAGGTTGAAAAAGAATTAGACTTCACAAGTTCGGATCCTGTGGTTCTGAATATTTCCGGACCCCAGGGGCATTTTACGCTGGAAGCCAAAGAAGACGGGTTCTGGCTCGCTAACCTGAAAAAAGATACCATTGTAGGCAGTTTGCAGCATACTGGCAGTACAGCCAATACCCGGATTACACAGGAAGAGCTAAATCACCGTTTAGACAGTCTTAACCAACTTGTTAAGGGAATGAATATTACTGCGCAGGCAAAAAATTATTTCATCACTCCTGCGAAAATCGAAAAGATCTCAGACAATACAAATGTAAAAATCTTTGGACCCTTTACTTCCATTCCACATGACTTTGATGCAGGCACAGTTTCTGAAATATATAAATTCTATAATATCTCCGAAGTAAATACCATCATTCAAAAACTAACGGAGATGAGTAAGTACAAGTATGAGAAAGGGGATGAGAAGAAATAGTATAAGAGTATAGGAGTATAGGAGTATAAGAGTGGGATTTATTTCTTGACCTCACTCTTATACTCCTATACTCTTATACTTTTAGTTTACCGGATCATGCCCATGACGGCCCCAGGGATGACAACTGGAAATCCGGCGGATGGCCATCCAGCCACCTTTAAACAAACCATATTTTTTGAAAGCCTGGATTGCATAAACAGAACAGCTTGGAGTGAAGCGGCATCTCGGTCCCAACCAGGGAGATATTACCAGCTGATATATCCGGATCAGAAGGATCAGCGGGTAGCTAAGTATTTTGAGAATGATCTGCATGTATGGCCCTTATCAGTTTATCCAAAGCCTGCTTTATTGCGTTTGAAACTTCTGCATAAGAAATAATTTCCCTTCCCGTGTAAATGAAAAACAAAATAAGTGCAGATCTGTTTTCCCGTATTGAAGCTTCAAGTTCTTTTTTCTGAATTCGATATGATTCCCTGCTCAACCTTATTGTTGGCAGTCAGGCAGGAATTATTTAGCTTTGCCCTCCCTTTAACAAACTATCCCGCATAAAGCGGGTATAATTAAAGGGAAATTCACTGATAATCAGGGACTAAGAGATAAAAATAATACAATGAAACGCA
>JABDDT010000005.1 GCA_013287475.1 Bacteroidota bacterium | reverse complement strand
GATGAAATCGCAGTGAAGGAATTCTTCGAATCCAGACTCCCTGCAAAAATGCCTGCAGTAAATGGGTTCTATGAAAATCTCTACCTGTTTCAGAGTTATAGCTGGTATGCTTTTATCGGACAGGATTTTCTGTCCTACTATCGATACACCCATCGCTGGGTTGAATTATTTGATAAGGAACCTGCCATGATCCCGATTGAAACTGCTCACTATATTAAAGGCATGCATAATCTGTTGGGTGCACATTTTGACTTGCTTAACTATCCTAAATTTCTGGAAACCCTCATACGATTTGAAAAGTTTTTTCATTCGGAAGCCGTCCAGGAAAATGATAACAACCGCATCCAGACTTTCGTTTACCTGCATATCGCTAAAATCAATCAGCATTTCATTGACGGTACTTTTACAGAAGGGCTTACCCTGGTTCCTTATATAGAAGAAAAACTTAAGGAATATGAAATCTATCTGGACCGGCACCGGATACTTATTTTCTATTACAAATTTGCCAGTCTCTATTTTGGCAGCGGTGATTATGAGCACACCATTAAATATCTAAATAAGATCATTAACTGGAAAATGGACCTTCGAACTGATCTTCAGTGTTATTCAAGATTACTCCATCTGATTGCACACTATGAATTAGGGAATGAGAATTTATTGGAATACCTGATCAAATCGGTCTACAGATTTATGGCAAAAATGGAAAACCTGAGTAAGGTGGAGGAGGAAATATTCCGTTTTCTGAGAAAATCATTTAAACTGGAACCTTCAAAACTCAAGCCTGAATTCCCTAAATTATTGACGAGGCTGAAGACCTATGAAAAAAATCGATTCGAGACACGTGCTTTTGTTTACCTGGATATTATTTCCTGGCTTGAAAGCAAAATCAGGAATGTTCCGGTTCAAAAAATAATCAGGGAAAAGTTTCTTGAAAGAAATGGCGAGCAGATTAAAAAGGATCAGGGAATGCAGCGGACAAAAAATTAAAATATGTTTTCAAGAAATGCATTGCTCTTTTATATCCTGGTGCTTTCCCTGACAACATTTTATTTATCAAGATTTCCCGGACATAATGGAGATATGCCATTTTATATTGCCCTTGCAATAGAGAAAGATCAGGGTTCTATGGAGGGTGTTGTAGATAGAACAAAAGAGGTTCTCCGGCAGGAACTTCCGCCCGCAGAATATCAGGATCATGCAGACCGGATCAGCAACGCCGATCCGTTGTTATTCGAAAGGTATAGAATAAAACCACTTTATATATTGCTGGTTTTAGCTTTTCACAAATTGGGATTTTCCTATATCCATGCAACGCTGGCTCCGTCTCTGTTATGTTATTTTCTGATCGGTCTTAGTATCTGGCAGGTTGCTGTAAAACGTCTGGGCCCGGTAAAAACTTTTCTGGCAGGGATGACATGCATGTTGATTTTTCCGACACTTCTACTGGCAAGACTTTCTTCGCCGGATTCCTTATCCTGTTTCATTTTACTGAATGCGGTTTTTCTGATTTACAATGGAAGAAGTAAAATCCTTTGGTATTCTCTCTTTATGTTGGCAATTTGTACCCGTCTTGATAATGTTGTTGCTGAATTAATATTTCTTTTTGCACTATGGCAGTGGCCGGTTGAAGGATTTACAAATAAACTGGATACGAAAAAATATATCATTTTGTCGCTTGGGCTCATTGCGGTATCACTGCTTGTAAATCTGACTGCCCCTCATCAATTCTTTTGGTTTAAGGATCCCAATTTTCCAAACCCGCAGGGACAGTATTTAAAAAGTGCAGGACTTTACTTTTATGTTATTCCGGGTTCTTTTTTTATGTACCTCTTTGTATTATTTATCTTTTCAGGACTCAGTCGGGGATACAACTGGAAACAGGAAGTGAATTACATTTTTTATACAGTTTGTATGGTGGTCCTTGTCCGTTTTCTTCTATATCCTTTTTATGAAGAACGATATATGACACCATATTTATTATTTTCCCTGTTGACGATCTCTTTTTACTATGCCGACCTGGGAAAAAGCCTAAAAACCAGCCCTTTTCAGGGGGTCTAAATTACCTGACCGGGATGGATGCCAGATCTTGGTAAATTAATACAAAGCACGTACCTTTGCCCTCCTTATGCTGGCATTTTCAGAATCATTTTCTCTGTAAATTATTGATTTTCAACAAAGTAAGTTGCGAAAAGGGGTGAATTCATCCTGCTTTAAACTGCTTTGTAAATGCATGGGTGGTAACTTATCTTTTAAAAACCTGATATTAATATATGGCTATTAAAAAAGAAAATCGTCCCAAAGCCACTTTCTCAAAAATTACCATCGGGCTTGCTTCTCCCGATTCCATTCTGGAAAGATCTTATGGAGAGGTTTTAAAGCCTGAAACCATAAACTACAGAACATACAAACCCGAAAGGGATGGTTTGTTCTGCGAGCGCATATTCGGGCCCGTTAAGGATTACGAATGTGCCTGTGGAAAATATAAAAGGATCCGTTATAAAGGGATCGTATGTGACCGTTGCGGTGTGGAAGTAACTGAAAAGAAAGTTCGCCGGGAACGTATGGGACATATTAAACTGGTTGTACCGGTTGTTCATATCTGGTATTTCAAAAGTCTTCCGAACAAAACCGGGTATCTGCTGGGTATGAGTTCAAAGAAGCTGGAGAGCATTGTGTATTATGAAAGATACGTCGTGATCCAGTCTGGTATTCGGGCTGATAAAAACCAGAATCAGGGCGACCTGCTGACGGAAGAAGAATACCTTGAAATACTCGAAACACTTCCGAAAGACAATCAATACCTGCCGGATGATGATCCGACAAAATTCATCGCCAAAATGGGTGCTGAAGCTGTACATGATCTGCTACAGCGCATTGACCTCGATCAGTTGAGTTTTGACCTGCGTGCGGCGGCTGCCAATGAAACTTCGCAGCAACGTAAGGCAGATGCATTAAAGCGTCTGAGCGTGGTTGAAAGTTTCCGTGATGCAAATACGAGAATAACAAACCGTCCTGAGTGGATGGTTATGCAATATATCCCGGTTATACCACCTGAACTGCGTCCGTTAGTGCCTCTGGATGGCGGCCGGTTTGCGTCTTCAGACTTAAATGATTTGTATCGCCGGGTGATCATCCGTAATAATCGTCTCAAACGTTTGCTTGAAATCAAAGCGCCTGAAGTTATCCTGCGTAACGAAAAGCGAATGCTGCAGGAAGCTATCGATTCTCTTTTTGATAACAGCCGTAAATCCAACGCGGTTAAAGCGGAGGGTGGAAGGGCACTGAAATCACTGAGTGATGTATTAAAAGGAAAACAGGGTCGGTTCCGTCAGAACCTTCTCGGAAAACGTGTAGACTATTCCGGTCGTTCTGTAATCGTTGTGGGACCTGAACTGAAACTGCATGAATGTGGATTGCCAAAGGATATGGCTGCTGAACTTTTCAAACCGTTTATCATTCGTAAACTGATTGAAAGGGGTATTGTTAAAACCGTTAAGTCAGCACGTAAGCTGGTTGACCGTAAAGAAGCCATTGTCTGGGATATCCTGGAAAATATACTGAAAGGTCATCCTGTAATGCTGAATCGTGCTCCAACACTTCACCGGTTATCAATTCAGGCATTTCAGCCTAAACTGATTGAAGGCAAAGCCATTCAGCTGCACCCGCTTGTCTGTACTGCGTTTAACGCAGACTTCGATGGTGACCAGATGGCAGTACACGTTCCGCTGAGCAGTGCTGCGGTACTGGAAGCTCAGTTACTGATGCTGTCAAGTCATAATATTCTGAATCCCCAAAATGGTACACCCATCACCCTGCCTTCGCAGGACATGGTACTGGGATTATATTATATAACGAAAGGAAAGAAATCTACTTCAACAGAAAAAGTGAAAGGCGAAGGGAAAGCTTTTTACAGTCCTGAAGAAGTGATCATTGCATATAACGAAGGACAGCTTGATTTACATGCATACATCAAGGTAAAGGTGAATGTAAGAAACGAGCATGATGTTCTGGAGAAGAAATTATTAGAGACAACCGTTGGTCGCGTACTTTTCAATCAGCATACACCGGCAGAAGTTGGTTTTGTAAACCAGCTGCTTACCAAGAAATCACTTCGTGAGATCATCGGTAATATCATTAAGTGGACTAATGTTCCCAAGACTGCTAAGTTCCTTGATGATATTAAAACACTTGGATTCCGAATGGCGTTCCGCGGCGGATTGTCATTCAGTATCAATGACCTCATCATCCCTGATACCAAGGAAGAATTGCTGGTGAATGCGAAAGGAGAAGTGGATGAAGTGTGGGATAATTATAATACAGGTTTGATTACAAATAATGAAAGATATAATCAGATCGTGGATATATGGTCTCGCGTGGATACAAGGATCACAGAAACCCTGATCAGGGAATTGAGTTCCGACAAACAGGGATTCAACTCTGTTTACATGATGCTCGATTCAGGTGCTCGTGGATCCAAACAGCAGATTAAACAGCTGGCTGGAATACGCGGACTGATGGCTAAACCAAGGAAATCAGGATCCACCGGAAGTGAAATCATCGAGAACCCGATTCTTTCAAATTTTAAGGGTGGTCTGAACGTACTTGATTATTTTATCTCAACACATGGTGCCCGTAAGGGTCTTGCTGATACGGCGCTTAAAACAGCTGATGCCGGCTACCTGACACGACGTCTCGTGGACGTTGCACAGGATGTTGTAATTAAGGAAGAAGATTGCGGCACGTTGAGAGGTATTGCAACCACAGCATTGAAGGATAATGAAGATATCGTAGAACCATTGTACGATCGTATTCTTGGTCGTGTTTCACTTCATGATGTTTATGATCCTGCAACTGATAAGATCATTGCAAATGGAGGAATCGAGATCACTGAAGAAGTCGCTAAGAAAATTGAAGAAGCCGGAATTGAAACAGTTGAAATCCGTTCAGTACTTACATGCGAAAGCAAGAGAGGAGTTTGTGTGAAATGTTATGGTAAGAATCTGGCTACAGGTTATACCGCACAGAAAGGTGATGCCGTTGGTATCATCGCTGCCCAGTCAATCGGTGAGCCGGGTACACAGCTTACACTGCGTACTTTCCATGTGGGTGGTGTTGCCGGATCTGCATCGGTAGAATCTTCACTGATGGCTAAATTCGATGGTACGATTCAGTTCGATGGTTTGAGAACTGTGCTGGCTGAAAATAATGATGGTACAAAAGTACCTGTTGTTATCGGTCGTACCGGTGAAGTAAGGATTATGGATGTGAAGAATGACCGGCTGTTAATTACCAATAACGTTCCATATGGTGCTACTCTGACTGTAAAAGACGGACAGAAAGTATCCAAAGGCGATGTGATCTGTACATGGGATCCATTCAACAATGTTGTCATTAGCGAAATCAGTGGTAAGCTGAAATTTGAAAATGTAATTGAAGGTATTACCTATCGCGAAGAGGCTGATGAACAAACGGGTCACCGCGAAAAAGTAGTAATTGATACAAAAGATAAAACAAAAATTCCTGGTATTGTAGTGGAAGGCGGTAAAGAAATTAAAAACTATAACCTGCCTGTCGGAAGCCATATCATTATGGAAGAAGGTGAAGAAGTACGTGGTGGACAGGTTATTGTAAAAATTCCTCGCGTACTTGGAAAACTTCGTGATATCACCGGCGGTCTTCCGCGTGTTACAGAATTATTTGAAGCAAGAAATCCCGGCAATCCCGCGGTAGTATCTGAAATTGATGGTGTCGTTACATTTGGTAATATCAAGAGAGGTAACCGTGAAATTATTGTGGAAGCCAAAGATGGCATTATCAAAAAATACCTTGTTCCGCTTACCCGTCAGATCCTTGCCCAGGATGGCGACTTTATCAAAGCCGGCGCTCAGCTGTCTGACGGACAGGTTGCACCTGCCGACATACTTTCCATCAAGGGACCATTTGCGGTTCAGGAATATGTAGTGAATGAAATCCAGGAAGTGTATCGTTTGCAGGGTGTAAAGATCAATGATAAACATATTGAAGTCATTGTAAGGCAAATGATGCGTAAATTAAATATTGTCGATCCGGGAGATACGCGTTTCCTTGAAGATGAAACCGTTGACAAGATTGAATTCCTGGATGAAAATGACTGGATCTTCGACAAAAAGGTGGTTACTGATGCGGGCGAATCAACCAAGCTCAAACCCGGGCAGATTGTGAGTTTACGTGAAGTGCGTGAGGAAAATTCCATCCTACGCAGGAACGATAAAAAACTGGCTGAATTCAGAGATGCGCATTCGGCTACTTCAGCGCCCATGTTGCTGGGAATTACAAAGGCTTCACTCGGAACACAAAGCTGGATTTCAGCAGCGTCATTCCAGGAAACAACCAAAGTACTTTCTTCAGCAGCCATACAGGGTAAGACTGATGACATGATGGGCCTGAAGGAAAATGTAATCACAGGACATCCGATTCCTGCAGGTACCGGCTTACGTGAATTTGAAAACATGATCGTAGGAAGTAAGGAGGAATATGAATTGCTCCAGAACACCCGTGAAGCCATGCAGTTTGACGAGGATGAATAAGCAAAAAATTTAAGAATTAATAAGCAGTAGGAAGCAGAAATGCTTCCTACTTTTATATCTGGTATACAGACCTTTCAAATCATATTTATTGTTATGAGAAATATTGCAATGGTACCGGGATTACTGGCCTTACTGCTTACCGGTGTTTTATTTTATGTTATATACCACAAGCCTCAACCGGCAGCAGTTATTGTTTCCAGTAATAAAGGAAATCAACCACCAGGAAATAATTTCAGGATGGCTTATTTCGATACGGATTCTCTGGAAGCACACTATCAGTATTTTAAAGACGTACTCGAACAGGTTAAGGGGAGAGAAAATGAAATGAATGCTGAACTGAACAGTATGGAAAAGGGGTATCAGAAAAAAATAACTGAGTGGCAGAAGAATGCAAAAACGATGACGCAAACTGAAAACGAACAAGCCCAGCAGGAATATGCCCAGATGCAACAAAATTACCAGGCAAGAAAACAATCCCTGCAGGAATCCCTGCTTAAACATAATGAAGATCTGAAGGCTGATATCAGAAAAAAAATTCAGGATTATCTCAAAGAATATAACAAGGATAAGGGTTTTAATTATATAATTTCTTACGAGACCAATTCGTTTATTTATGTACGGGACACAGCTTTTAATATTACAGACGACCTGGTAGCCGGCCTGAATGCGGCATATAAGAAAAAGTAATACTATCTTCCGGGTCAAATCATCGTATGCCCGCAGAAAGCCATTCTTTTAAACCGACATTAGGATTGTTGGACGCAACAATGATAGTTGCGGGATCCATGATCGGTTCGGGAATTTTTATTGTAAGCGCCGATATTGTAAGAAATGTAGGAGGGGCCGGTTGGTTGATTCTGGTATGGCTGATTACGGGTTTTATGACCATCACAGCCGCTGTGAGTTATGGAGAACTCAGTGGCATGTTTCCAAAAGCCGGTGGTCAGTATATTTACCTGAAAGAAGCCTATAATCCACTAACTGCTTTTTTATATGGCTGGAGTTTTTTTGCAGTTATCCAGACGGGTACAATTGCTGCCGTCGGAGTTGCTTTCTCCAAATACGCGGCCTACCTGATTCCTGCTTTGAGTGAAGACAATCATATTCTCCGTTTTCAGACAGGTACAAACAATTGTGGTTCCCCTGCTTATTTTACCATCAGTGCGGCACAACTGGCTTCGATCGGTGTCATAGGATTTCTAACGTACACCAATACCCGCGGACTAAAAGGAAGTAAATGGATTCAGAATATTTTCACTTCAACCAAACTGCTGGCTTTATTCGGACTGATCATAGCAGGCTTTATCGCTTTTCATCCTGAAGTATGGCACGCAAACTGGACCGCCGCCTGGCAAGCTACAAAAACAAGTCTGAAGGATATTTGTAATCCCTCCTTCGGCTTCAACATAAATTCAATAGGAGGTGCTGCGCTGTTTGGAGGTATTGCTGCAGCTATGGTGGGATCCGTTTTCAGCAGTGATGCATGGAACAATGTTACGTTCATTGCAGGCGAAATAAAAAATCCCCAGAAAAATATCGGACTTTCACTTTTTCTCGGAACACTCATTGTAACCATTATTTATGTTTGTGCCAACCTGATGTACGTTGCCGTCTTGCCCTTAAATGAAATTGCACACGCAGAAAAAGACCGTATTGCAGTAGCCGCTTCTCAGGTGATTTTTGGGAAATCAGGAACCTATATCATTGCAGTTCTCATTATGGTATCCACTTTCGGATGCAATAATGGTTTGATACTGGCAGGTGCACGGGTTTATTATACGATGGCAAAGGATAAGTTGTTTTTCAGAAGGGCAGGTACACTCAACAAAAATAACGTTCCGCAATGGGCTCTGTGGGCGCAATTCATTGTGTCCTCCATTTTATGCCTGAGTGGCAAATACGGAGATCTTCTGGATATGATTTCTTTTGTGGTCGTTATTTTTTATGTGCTGACTATTCTGGGTATTTTTATCCTTCGGAAAAAGAAACCCGACATGCCCAGACCCTATAAAGCATTTGGATACCCGTTTTTACCGGCTTTATATATTTTGATGGGAACAAGTTTTTGCGTGCTTCTGATTATTTATAAACCGGAATTTACATGGCCCGGACTGATAATCACACTGCTGGGAATTCCATTGTACTATATTGCAAATACAGAAAACAGGAAAAACCAGATTCAATAATATGTCGTCTTCAGTTGATTATAAAGAGCTGTTTAAAACCTTTTCAACTATTAAGATCGGTGTGATTGGCGATATGATGCTTGATACTTATTGGTGGGGGAATGTAGAAAGAATATCACCCGAAGCTCCGGTCCCCGTTGTAACGGTTAACAGGAAAGAGTATCGAATCGGCGGCGCCGGAAATGTGGCACTGAATCTGGCATCTCTAGGAACGCCCGTTTCTGTTTTTTCAGTGATCGGTGATGATGATGATGGACAGATACTTACCGGCCTGCTCAATGAAAATAAAATTGAAACAGCATATCTTCTAAAATCAACCAGTCGTATTACCACAAACAAAATGCGTGTCATCAGCCGTAACCAGCAGATGATGCGGCTTGATTCGGAAACCCTGTTGCCGCTGGAAAATGATCTGGAACAAAAACTGATCGCGCAGGTTGAAAGATTTATTAAGGAAGAGTCTCCTGCAGCTATCATATTTGAAGACTACAATAAAGGAGTGCTTACTGAAAAAATTATTCATTCAGTTATAGAAATCTGCAGAAAAAATTCTGTGATCACTTCAGTGGATCCTAAAAGAAAACATTTTTTTAAATACAAAGGGGTGGATATATTCAAGCCCAACCTGAAAGAAGCCAGGGATGCTTTAAATTTGCTAATAGATGAAATTAATGAAAGTGTACTTACATATATCCATCAAAAACTGCTGGATGAACTGAATCACAGAATTTCATTTATCACATTGTCTGAGAAAGGAGTCTTTTATGAAGACGGGAAAGAATCGCGGTTGGTCCCATCACATATCAGGAACATAGCCGATGTTTCAGGAGCCGGAGATACTGTAATTGCAGTAGCGACACTTATTTATACATTAACCCGCGACACGAAGATGATGGCAGAAATTGCAAACCTTGCAGGCGGTATTGTATGCGAATCAGTAGGCACGGTGGCTATTGATAAGGCAAAGCTTCTGCGGGAATGCCAGCGTTTGTTAATTGGAAAATAAAAATGCCCCGGAATACTTTATGAAAAAATATGCTGTTATCGTTGCGGGCGGTTCCGGTACACGTATGGGCAGTGAATTGCCCAAACAGTTTCTTCTTATACATGACAAACCCATTCTCTGGTATACACTGCATGCGTTTCTTAAATCCTACAAAGACATCAACATTATCCTTGTACTGCCACCAGATTATTATGATCCGGGAAGGGCTATTTGTGATGAAATCAACTCGCTTTATCCGATTCAGACCATTGTAGGAGGAACTACCCGTTTCCATTCTGTCCAAACCGGACTTTCCCTGATAAAAGAACAGTCTGTAATATTTGTGCATGACGGCGTTCGCTGTTTATTAAGTCCTTCACTAATTCACCTTTGTTATGAAGAAACCCTGCGATTCGGATCGGCAATTCCCTGCATTGATTCTAAAGACAGTGTTCGCATTATGAGTGATTCAGGACACAGAGCTATCAAAAGAACAGATGTAAAAATGGTGCAGACGCCACAAACATTTCTGAGTGATATTATTCTGCCCGCCTATCAGGTTGTTTACCAGGAAGCATTTACCGATGATGCCTCGGTGGCTGAAGCTGCGGGTCATTCCATTCATTTGGTGGAGGGAGAGGAAGATAATATTAAAATAACCACCCCGCTCGATCTTGCCATTGCTGAAGAACTATTGGATCCCCCACAACTTCCTGTTTAAAGTATCTTTTATAATCACTGAATAATTATTCTGAAGAAATTGTTGCCACTCAGTATAGGCTGTTTTGTTTTTCATATCATTCCTTGCTTCAGAACAATCCAGGATAAAACGGGTTTTATGTGTTTGCAGATTTTGGATAATCGTATGTAAGATTCTGTTTTCCTTATCCCAGTCCGGACTCCAGTTCCAGAAATAATGGTAAATCCATGTGGAGGGCGCTAAAATTTTATTTTTATTATAAAGATATATGAGGTTGGAATCATCGAAAACAAATAACTGATAGTCATTCAGGGATTGGGTATCCAGGTATTCAACTTCAGGAATTTCTGAATACGTGTTTTTATTATTAGATGAAAAGCGAAATCCCGATGCATATCTGATTGTTCCCAGGAATATTGTTGAGCTGAGGATAAGATACAAAGTGAGCTGGGCAGTTTTATCCTGAAGAAATGAAACCGGTGATCCCACGAAAACAACATAAACCAGGATAGGAATAGTTGCTGCCAGCGGCAGAAGATAATAAATAAAAGCATTTCCGGAGGATAACCTCCCTGATATATATTCTCCTGCAAAAGAAAGGACAATGCCTGAGAGAGCTACGTATAAAAGTCCTTGTTTCCTGATTTTTAGAAATAACGCTGTTATGCCGAGTATGAGTGATGTATAAAATGCCATTTCAAATTCTGATTCATGAATGGCATGTTTGACCGATTTTATTTTCTCGTAAATATTCACATATTTACCGGGTGCATTCAGGTTAAATAAAAAAGCATCTTTCCATAAATAAGTCAGCGACTGGTGTGAAACAAAGTAAAAAATCAGGGGAAGTGTAATGGTTAAAAAACCCGCAGTAACGGACAAAAACCTTTTGCCTGGTCTGGATGAACCTCCTCCTTCCCTGGAAAAAACTGAATAGATGAAGAAGGGTGCGAGTGTGATTAGGGCGTCCTGTTGCATCCAGCAGGTAAGTCCGGTAAGAAGACCCAATATAAAATACTTGTATCGCGCGTTTCCCTGCATCACACAAAAAAAGATGAGGAGAAAGGCAGTTGTGTATTCCCTGGTCAAGCCGTTTCCAAATGAAACAAGACTGTACCTGATCAGCAGATTAAAAATTATAGGCAGAAACCAGGGCCATGACAGTTTATTTTTCCTGCACAACCAGTAGAAAAGCAGGGTCGCAAGAAGAATTAAAAAAGTATCCAGTAACCAGGTAAACCAGGGACTGATATACCAGTTTAGAGAATAAAAAAAGTATATAAGAGGAGGCTTATGATCAAAAAAATCACGGTATGGTACTCCGCCTTTATAAATCACAAGACCGGCATATTTGAATATTTCCTTATCGTCGGAAAATATTTCAGTCAGGGGAGAGTTCAGAAAATTCAGGCCTACTGATCCCAGGATGATAAACAGAAGACAATAATGTTCTTTTTTTAACATGATCCATTATTTAAATAACCTGAATGGGAATGGCAGATTATTCATGACCAGGTGCTGATAGGAAATTTTTTCCGAGCCAAATAATGCATCAAAAAAAGAAATGCCGGGAATATCAGAACCTTCAAATCTGAATATTCTTTTTGTACCGGCATGGTCCTGAATGATGGCATCCGTCAACAGATAAAAGGCCCCAAGCTTTTTGCCTTCTTCTGTGCTGCCTCCGAGCAGGGAATAAACAAATTTTTCATCCTGCAGTATAATATAATAAGCCATGATTTCTCCGGAAACAGACTTTGCCAGGTAAGTTTCTGCCAGGTTGTTTTTAAATGCTATAGCTGAACAACGCATTAATTTCTCATAAACAACATTTTTAATTGAATGATGACGCCGGGCATAATCCTTCCGGTATAAACTTATAATTAATGAAGGATCCTCACCTCTCGTAATCTGCAGCTGGTTTTCGATCGCTTTTTTCTTCATACGGCTCGCCAAACGTTTATATTGTTGCCTCAATCTGCCGTAATCTTCCTTGAGTGAGAGGAAATGATTGGTTCTTGGATATTGGTTTATTTTTAATTTTTTATTTTCTATGGATACAAAATTGTTTTCATTCAGATCAAAATCCCAATACGTATATTTTTTTGGAATCGCTAGTAAAAAAGATGATATCTCAAAAGGAACTAAACTTTGACCAAAGACTCCAAGTGCCTTTGTAAAAAAAGGCTGGTATAAATATGAAAATCCGTATTTCTTATTCCAGGTAAGCGGCATTACGTTCTGAAAATCGCCTTCTACCAGGGCGGACCAGTTTTCAGCCATTGAATCCAGATAGAAGGAGCGGGCATAAATCAGTCCGTTGGGAGCATTGATGATACATCGATCCCATTTTTCGGTATCGATCTCATTTCTATGCAAGTACCTTATATCCGGAGCAGATTCAATCATGATCGGCAACTTTTCGTATAATTTTTTTGAAATTGATATTTTGAATATCAATACTGAAAGTAATTCTTCTGCCGAAATTAGTTGCTGCCAGTGCCTGATTAAAATCACTGCTGTAAAACAGTGGTGCGTAAATATTCAGCAGGTTATGGAATAAACTTAACTGAATTCCTCCGACATACAGAAAATGATTCGTTGGGGGATTATTTTGCCAGGCTTCTGCATAGGTACCAACGTCAAAAAATATTCTGAGTGGAACTGGGAAAGGAAACAGGTTTGCTGGTAAACTGGTATTAAAATTCATTGAACTTACCCAGTCAGCAGATTTGCCCTGAACATAATCATAATCATCAATGCGCAATTTCAGCCCCCCATCCCGGTTCATGATCTGTTGTGCAGGTAAACCTTCATTGGAAATGGAGGATTTTTCTATAGCATAAGAAGCGGAACGGCCTATAAAATAATCTTCATATAGATAATCTTCATCACCGTTAACACCTAATAATTTGGGTTCATATCTTAATACCTGGGAACTGTTATTTTCATTCCAGACACCAAATTTGGATGCAAAAAAGCGAACTCTCAATCCGCCACCATCCGGATAATTCATAAAGTAATTTGCCTGCAGGTTAATACGATAAAAGAGTTCTGATTGCTGGAATTCCACCCGAAGATCATAGGGATAAAGTTTCCGGTTATCTGCCAGGTTAAAACTAAATTGATTTACATACCTGAAATTACTGCTTATTGAATTTGGATGAATGAGGGAATCCTGGGAGGAAACATTGAATTGTTCATAGTTGATTTCTTTTATCAGGTAAGTTTTAAAGTCCATCCATTTACTAACAGTGCTTCTCGGGCTGGAGGGTTTAAAATCTATCCTGATATAAGGAACCAGTTTCGAGAAATTTTCATAAAGAATCCTGCCTGTGCTGTCTGTGGCTTTATTAGTATCGAAATGAGCGCCATTGATTCCGATGCTGATACGGCTGAATTTTATACCCGGATACCAGGAATAACAAAGCTTACCGAGACCGACAAGTTTTTGTGATCCGAAAGCATACATGGGAGATAATAGGAATTCAAATTTATTTTCGGGGAGATTGATGTTATGGATCAGGGCGCCAAGCATAAAACCATCATAAACATTATAACCCGGTACTGGTGCCAGTCCGACATAATTATATTTCCAGCTGTTCCTGGCAGAAAAAATAAAGGCCGGCTTTATAGTACGTTTTAGAGAAGTATCAAAAAGGGATTCATTACCATTCAATTTGTCAAACAGGAGCTGGAGATTTTTTCCTGAAACAGAATCCATTGTCTTTTTAAAATCTTCCGGATAGGGATGATTAAATTTCCAGTAAGAAAAATAATTCAGCATGCTCTGATCGAAACGATTCATTCCTACAGAATCCCTCACGATTGAAAGCCACAGCCCGGATTTATTAGATGGAATAAGCGAATCATTCTCAGTACTGAATTCCGGAGATGCTGTTTTAACTGGCTGGGTTGTTCTTTCTTTTTCTGCCACTCTGAGCCAAAGATTATTCTTATAGTATAGTTGCTTTTCAGAACCTTCAAGGAGAGTAAGATTAAAAAGATGTTGATTATAATAGTTGATGAACCCCTTTGAAAACCAGGGCTGGGTTCGTTGGTCTGTCATCAGGATGGTTTGAAACCATTGTCCCAGCAAACCATTTCCAAGTGCAGGCTCCCAGGCATTTAAATTCGTTCCGATGCAAACCAGTCCAGTAAAATTCTGATCTTTCATAGGTTCTGATTCTACAATAGTCAGGGTTTTCGACGGATAAGGACTAAACCATTCTGAAAGAACCTTTATTTCCTTTTTAGCATTATCAAATACTTTGCTAACGATGCCAGAATTTGAACCTGAGTAAAAAAACCGGATAACAATCTGCCGGCCATCAGTCGTTTTCATGCTATCCGTTTTCAGCCGGTAATGATTATCAGCAATCCATGTAAATCCATTTGCATTTTCAAGGGAGAAACGATAGAGATTATCGGATGCTGCATGGGAAATTGTATCCGCAATTGCACCTGTGACTACAAGGTAAGTGGATGGTGCTTCGATTTCCACAACAAAATCACCTGCTTCGTGATAGGCTCCTCCCTGCACCAGGAAAGGCATAGGATGCCAGCCATGCCTGTCATAAACAGCGGGTTCTGGGTACCAGTTTCTTAATTCAAAATGATGGGGACTGTATCCGTTGCCATTAAAATTATATGGGAGGTGCAGGTGGAAGGATGTGGAAATTAAAATACTGTCACCAGGCAAAAGGGGTTTGGGGAGGATTAATTTCACTACGTCAATATATTCTGGATGATCCTGCATGGAAGCCACAGAGCCGTTCACACGAAAATCCAGCCTGTTGAGATACCCCTTCTGTTCTTTGGAAGAAAAATAAAAACGGGTATCGCCATTTTCAAGTAATTGTTCACTGTAAAGGGTTCTGTCGTTTCGGTAAGCATTTGGCCATATATGAAACCAGATATAAGAGAGCGTATCGGGCGAATGATTGGTATACTCTAATTTCATCTGTGCATCGAGTGATTTTTCAGGCAGATTGAATTTAACGTCCAGATTGTAACGAAGGGATTGTTTCCAGTCAGGCTGAGCGCCAGCCTGAAGAAAATAAAATAAAACAGGTAGTATAAGAAATTTTTTCAAATAAGCACGGTTTGTAAACTTACCGCCCTTTGCCTTTAAAAATCGTCAATAGAGTATGCATCATGATTTTAAAGTCGAGGGCGAGGGAAATATTTTCTATATAAATTAGATCGTACTTCATTCTCTCCACCATTTCTTCAACGTTTTCTGCGTATCCGAATTGTACCATTCCCCAGGAAGTCACACCCGGTTTAACTTTTAGCAGATATTTGAAATAAGGTGTTATCTCCAGGATTTGGTTAATATAAAACTGTCTTTCGGGGCGGGGGCCCACCAGGCTCATCTCACCCCTGATCACATTCAGTAATTGAGGGAGTTCGTCTATTCGCCATTTTCTCATAGTTTTTCCCCAACGCGTAATACGGTCATCTTTTTCGGATGAAAGACTCGGACCTTCAAGTTCGGCTTCCCTGATCATAGAACGGAACTTGTGGATCATGAATTTCTTTCCTTTATAGCCGGTTCTTTCCTGTGAATAAATTACCGGTCCTCTGGAACTTAGTTTTACCCTGATAGCGGCGTATAAGAGAAGGGGAGAGAGTAAAATCAGGGCGAAAAGAGAAAACAATACATCAACCAGTCTTTTAATATGCATTTGCCATTCAGGCATCAGTCCGGTGTGGATATCCGTGAGCAGGGCCCCAAAAAGGTTATTCGTTTTTACAGAGCCGGACAGGATGTCGAGTATATCAGGTATAATTTTTATTTCCACATCTTTTTCGCTCAGGCGTTGAACAATGCGCTCGGCTTCTTCTTTGTCATTTCTTTCCAGGGCAATAACGACCAGCCGGATATTTTCCTGATCTACCATTTTTTCGAGTGTATCTGCATTACCCATGGAAGGAATGGGGATATTCATTTTTTCATCTCCGGAATTCGGTTGTACATAACCGGTATATATGTAACCGTTTGCCCTCAATCCATTGACTGTTTCTTCATAAGTCTTCACCCCGATATGCCCTGATCCGAGCAAAAGACTGTTAAATACGATTTCACCTTTCCGCATCTGCATTTTTGTATATGAAAGTATTATCCACCTCCCGATCCAAGTTATCAGAAAATGCATAAACAGGAAAGTGAAATAGGCTTTATAATAATATCGGTAATCTGTTTGCGGATCATTAATAACGATAGCAAAAAACAGCACAGTACATCCGATCAGGCTGGACAGAGCTGTACTTGAAAATTCATATAAACGTGACTTTTTATATAGTAAATGATAGGTTCCTGTAAGGGCATAAAAAACGATCCAGCCTGCAGGAATGAGCAGGAGGCCAAGCCAGAAGCGGTTATTGAGAAAAAGTCTCCCATCAACATAAATGGGTTCATCTAAAAGGAGGCGCCGGGTGAAATAGAGAATCATCCAGGAAAGGATAGCTGAAATAAAGTCGTTCAGCACGTACCAGGTGATATGGATTTTTCTTCCCGCGTACAACATGTATTCAGCTGTTGATGGAATTGTATTTTATTTTCTGGAGAATCTGGTGTGCGATGTCCATAGCCCGGTATCCATCCAGCTCAGACACAAGAGTGGGTTTATTTTGCAGAACGGAATCAGTAAATTTTTCTAATTCCAAAAGAATCGCATTGATATCGGGCACTTCAGGATTGCGGACCAGGATGGATTTTGTTCCATTCATAGTTTCTATATCAAATGAAAATCCGTCTGTAATATTTTCCGAATGATTCAGGCTAATAATTTCTGATTTTTTATTCAGAAAATCTACCCCTATATAAGCATCTTTTTGAAATATGCGCATTTTTCTCATTTTCTTCATGGAGATTCGGCTGGAAGTAAGGTTGGCAACGCATCCATTATTAAATTCAATCCTTACATTGGCTATGTCGGGTGTATCCGTCATGACGGCAACTCCGCTGGAATAAATATTTTTCACTTCACTTTTAACGATATGTAGTATGATGTCAATATCGTGAATCATCAGGTCCAGGATAACGCTTACTTCCGTGCCTCTCGGGTTGAATTCAGCCAGTCTGTGCACCTCGATAAACATGGGCTGCAAAGCCATCCCTTCCAGGGCCAGGAAAGCAGGGTTGAATCTTTCCACATGTCCTACTTGTAATTTGACATTAGATTCCTTTACAAGTTTCAAAACTGTTCTTGCTTCTTCCATGTCGTTCGCAAGTGGTTTTTCAACAAATACATGTTTACCCTTGCGTATGGCCATTTCGCATAGACTGAAATGCACAGGCGTTGGTGCGATAATATCCACCGCATCACTGATATTCATTAGTGTCTCGGGATCAGTAAATCTTTTGATCTTGTATTTATTGGATACTTCTGCAGCCGTATCGTCGTTGGGGTCATAAAATCCTGTAATTTCCGCATCCCTGATCAGTTTCCAGTTGTTTAAATGAAATTTCCCCAGATGTCCTGTGCCAAATATGCCAACTTTAAGCATCCTTTCGGTTTAAGGATTCAAATATATATAATGTGGAATGATGTGGGGAACATAGTTTGTAGCAAACGCTATATCGTGTATGGTAGATGGATGATGGATAATGGTTGATAGTTTATTGTGGATAATAAATGGATTGAAACCATCCATCAAGTAACATTAACCCTGGTTTTATGCCTGAGAGTGTTCGGGAAGATTTTTATCAACAAAACGAAGTCGGAAATACTTGTAAATATTCGAAAATGTAATTGGAATATTTTTTTGAGGGAACACTTTTGCTTTGATAAGCTTAACCATTGTATAAGAAAAAATAAGGATAAAAAGTATAAGAACTAAATTAAAACACAAATCATATTTTCTGAGGAAATAAGTCCTCAAAGAAATACCATCTGCGCGCTGTTTCCCCAATGTGAGATCCAAGACTCTTTTAATTGCAGGAAGGATAACAGGAATTTTAGTCCAGTTGGAATAGCGCACGTCCTCATAACGGTAATTCATATCATAACCAGGAGGCACCTGCGATTTATAATAATCCCAGTTTTCTTTTACATCATTGAAGCTGGCAAGTCGATGCGATGGCGTCTCAAAAAAGACATTGAAAAGGGGATCCAGAACAACCCAGCCATGTTCAGTTAACGCTTCAACAATAATGTGAGATGCAAAAACACCATTGGATTTCATCTGGGCAATCCGAACCGGGAACTTGTAGCCTTGTAGTATCCTTGCCAGCACCATGGAAAAGCTGCCACAGGCACCCCTGGCTGTCATCAGATCAATCGAAGTAGGTTCTAAAAGTGCTGCTTCGATTCCCTGAAATTGCTTTCCTTCAAAAACAGATCCCCTGTCAACTAACAGATTATGACACGCATGCATTACTTTAACTGCCACAGAATCCTGTGAGTCAGCCGCGTTTATTTTGGTGCTTATGTCGGCATGTATAGCTTGAAAAAGCTCCTTTTCATAATTGCCTTCCATTTTGAAATAAAATAAAGAAGCCAATAAGAAGCCATTCAAAAAAGTAAGAAAATATAAATTCCCCAAAACACGTCTGATCATCTTAATGTAACTGTTAAATGCTTAACACTTAAAGTAGTTTTACGGGATTTTTTCTTGTACCAAAGAATCCGACACTCGTTTTCATGGGATTGGATGCGATTTTATTAGGATGTGCCGTATTAATCAACGAATCTAGTCAAAATCCATTAGATTTTTCATCCATAATTGTCTTTAATAAGCAATTTTTATACCACTAAAAGGGAATGGTCAGGCTGAATTTCTTGCTGCGTTAATAATGCCGAATGAACAGCGGATGATAAGTTTTTCAAAAATTTTCTTCATGGCAGAACCGGAACTTTCTGCTTCGCGAAACCTGACAATCGCATATTGCTGGATGGTACTAAGGGGGAGTACAATTCTTTCCCTCATTTGAATGGATAACTGCTCAATCGGATAATCAGACATAAGTTCCTGTTTTCCAGATAGTTTGAATATGTATTTTTTGGTAAGTTCGAATTCGTTATAGATAAGCATCCATATTTTGCCATATTTTGGATGTCGTGAAAAGGACTCTGTCAGAGGAAAAAAGCATTTTTTCATAGCCATCTCACTATTATCCAGCAGTGTTTTAAAGTAGGGGGAATTATTATAGAGGTTTTTGACCTGTTTCCATTTCCCTTTTTTATCCATTTCCTGTAAGGCGGCCCCGACGCCGTAGTACCCGGATACGTTTTGTTTTAACTGGCTGAAAGCACCCACAAATGGGATAGCGCGAAGGTCCTTTAGTTCAAGTTTACCTGTGTTCTTTCTTTTACTCGGCCTGCTGCCAATATTTGTTTCCCCATAAAACTGAAGCGGGCTTACTTCGCTCAGGTATTCCGCAAAATAATCATGGTCTCTCAATCCTGTATAGGCATCGTAGCTGATATCAGCCATTTCTGTTAGCAAAACTTCTTCTTCTTCGGTCAGTGTCACTTTACGCATAGAAAAAAGATCGTTGGAGATACCTGCATGCACCAATTGTTCTATATTGAACTGTGCAGAATCCACTGTACCAAAATTCGAACTAACGGTTTGTCCCTGTATGGTTAATTGAATTTCTTTATTAGCAATATTTTTCCCAAGAGAAGAATAAAACCGATGGGTTTTTCCGCCTCCTCTTGCAGGTGGTCCGCCGCGCCCGTCAAAAAAAATCACACTGATACCATGTTCCTCTGATATCCGGGTGAGTTCTTCCTTGGCTTTATAAATACTCCAATTGGCCATCAGGTAACCGCCGTCTTTGGTTCCATCTGAGAATCCAACCATGATGGTTTGTTTCTCATTCCTTTTTTTCAGATGAGCACGATATTCCGGATTGGTATAAAGAGTTTCCATGATTCCTGCTGCATGATGCAGGTCATCCACTGTCTCAAACAGGGGTACAATATCCAGATTGATCTGATCTTTTTTCAGTCCGCCCAGGAGGAACAACGCATATACTTCCATCACATTACTCGCGCTGTTACATTGACTGATGATATAACGGTTGCATCCCGATTCTCCGTTTTTTTCCTGAATTGTTTTCACAGCCCGGACGCACGCCAGCGTATCGTTTGTGAGTTCGTCTGAATAAGGGGTTTTTGAAACAGGTTTCAGGTGTGCGAGTATTTTTATTTTTTCTTTTTCACTCAGTTCATCATAATCGCCCGGAAATATTTCATCCCTTTCGTCGATTATATTCAATACTCTTTCATGTACTGAACTTTCCTGGCGTAAATCCAATGTGGCAAAATGAAGTCCGAAAATGCGCATCTTACTGATAAAATTATCCACCATGGTAAGGAATAACCCATTATTCTGATAGATAAGTACTTCCCGTATCTTGAGCATGGCCTTGAGCATGTCTGAGAAGTGGAAGGGTCTGGAGGGATCCGGAGTAAATAATTCCTGATATAATTTTTCTTCCCATTCCGCAATGATCAGGTCGACCTCTTTAAATGTCAGCCTGCGTTTCAGCCTGCGAACATCAAAATAATAACAGCGCAATAGAGCGGCTCGTAAGGATTCTGCAACTTTTAAAGTGGTATCCGTTTTTACGAACGGGTTCCCGTCGCGGTCTCCTCCCGGCCAGAAACCCATTTGTATTACTGGATTTTTATCACTTACGGCATCCGGGAACTGCGATTTAAGTGATGAAAGTATTTTACCTGCTGCATGATAAAAAACATTTTCCAGGTACCAGATCAGACTTATGGCTTCATCATAGGGCGTTGGTTTATTTTTTTTGAAGAAAGGGGTCTTACCCAATTGCTGCATGAATGTATTTATTTCAGCGGCATTATTCTGGATGACGGCACGGGAAAGGTCGTTTATAATTCCCAGCACCGGGCCGGGGTAAAACTGGGTTGGATGAGCCGTCAAAACAAGTCTTACATCATAATCGGTCAGTTTTTCCTTTAGCTCTTTTTCTTTGCTGTATTGAATGATTTCAGAAAAAAGATGTTTCAGTGAACCAGTGCCACCCATATCGTTCACACTGGTAAATGCAGCGTCTTCCAATGCGTCAAAGAGTACAACCTGTCTTTCCACGTATTGAACGAAGCGAAACAGGATATCTGATTTTTCACGGTCGGTCCCGCCGGGAAAATGTTTACTGAAAAATTCTTCAATAATTTCAACCGGGCTCAGTTTTTTATGGTATCCCTCTTCACAATAAGTAAGCAGGAGGGATAAAAAAATACCCGTTTTTTCTATCCTGTGAAAAGGAAGTGAAGTGAAAAGACTGTTATAGAGCTGAAACTTAATACCTACCAGGTTTTTAAATTCCTGCAATCCGGAGGATTGGTTATTCATATGCGAATTTAAAATTCATTCAACAAATCGAGCAATATATGAACAGGAAATCAAAACAATTGGGTAAAATCATTTGATATAGTATAAATTATCATGATTTGTTTCATTTTCATTAATATAATTCCTTAGCTTTGCCTCTCTTATAAAATGAATCATCCGGCCAGTCATATTACCCATATTCCCTTTATTACCCGCATTTCCGGTGGGATCATTTCTATTACCAGAACGACCCTTTAAGGGTTGTATAATTACATATCATTACCGGGCCTATGGCTGTTTGCTAAGCAGCTTATTTTTTGCAACTATTCTTTTTTTCAATTTTATATATGCAGGTTCTTAAGTTTGGAGGTTCTTCAGTAGCCAATGCATCGAACATCAGTAAATGCATTGCCATTATAAGCAAAGCCATTGAGAAGGATAAGACCATTGTAGTGGTTTCAGCGCTCGGCGGCATTACTGACAACTTATTGCATTGCGCCACTGCGGCCTCGGCCGGAGATGAACAATATACAGAATACCTCAAAGGTATTGAGCAAAGGCATTTGGATACAGTGCGGGAACTGATTCCGGTTACCAGTCAGAGCAGCATCCTGAGTATGGTCAAAAAAACCTGCAATGAACTGGAAGATATTTTCAAAGGGATATTTCTTCTCCGGGAGCTGTCTAACCGTACAACGGATTGTGTATTGAGTTTTGGAGAATTACTTTCGTCCCGAATTTTATCTGCCAGTCTCGCAGCCCAGGATATGCCAAATACCTGGAAAGATTCCCGGGATTTAGTTGCAACCGATTCTCGTTTTGGTCATGCGATGGTGGATTTTCCGGTAACACAAAAAAAGATGATTGCTTATTTTCAGCAAACGCAGGTTTCTCTTTATATCGTACCCGGGTTTATCGCTTCGGATGCACTGGGAATCACAACTACGCTGGGAAGAGGAGGTTCTGATTACACCGCTGCTATTTATGGTAGTGCCCTGGAAAGTAACAGAATTGAAATCTGGACAGATGTATCGGGTATGATGACAGCTGATCCGCGACTGGTCAGCAATGCGCGTGTTATTCCGGACATCTCTTACCAGGAAGCCATGGAGCTTTCCCATTTCGGAGCCAAAGTAATTTATCCTCCGACTCTTCAACCCGTCATGAATAAAGGTATTCCGGTTTGGATCAAGAATACATTTGCTCCTGCTGATGCGGGCACCCTGATTGAAAAAGTTTCCAGTACAACAGGAAACAGTATACGCGGAATTTCAAGTATCCACAGGATCGCCCTCCTCAGCCTGGAAGGAAGTGGCATGATCGGAATCCCGGGATTTTCAAAAAGACTATTTGAATCTTTATCACGCCAGCAGATAAACGTTATCCTGATCACACAGGCTTCATCGGAACATTCCATATGTGTGGGTGTCGAAAGTTCGCAGGCAGCCATAGCAAAAATTTCCATCGACGATGCGTTTGCTCCTGAAATACATGCCGGCTCCGTTATGCCTCTGATCGTAGAAGAAGATCTGGCGATTGTAGCGCTGGTAGGAGACAATATGAAAAGCCATCCGGGGATCAGTGGTAAATTATTCGGTGTTCTGGGCAGGAATGGCATTAATGTACGGGCAATTGCACAAGGTTCATCAGAAAGAAATATTTCCGCGGTGATCTCAACGAAGGATGTTAAAAAAGCAGTGAATGTTTTACATGAAGAGTTTTTTGAAGCCACTTATAAACAACTAAATCTGTTTATTACAGGTACGGGTAATGTGGGAAAAAGACTGATTGCACAGCTTGCACAGCAAGAACATTTTCTGCTGGATCAGCTTCGGTTACAGGTGCGCGTTACAGGACTCGCGAACAGCCGCCATATGCTGATTCAGGAAGAAGGCATCGATCTGAGCAACTGGCAGCCTGAACTGGAAAAAGGAAATCCGATGCATTTGCGTGATTTTATTAAGACCATTCATTCAAAAAATCTGCGTAACTCAGTATTTGTGGATGTAACTGCCAATAAAGAAGTGGCGTTGGGATATGAACACCTTTTACTGAAGAGTATTTCTGTCGTGGCCTGTAATAAAATTGCGAGCTCATCTCCTTATAGTTATTACCGGAGACTGAAAGATTTATCAAAGGAATTCAATGCAGCCTACTATTTTGAAACCAATGTAGGCGCGGGACTACCGGTTATCGGAACGCTGAATGATCTGTTAAGGAGCGGCGATAAAATCAGAAAAATAGAAGCCGTACTCAGCGGCACGCTCAATTTTGTTTTTAACCATTACGATGGTAAAATGAAATTTGCAAAGGTTGTTAAACAGGCACAGGATGAAGGTTATACTGAACCTGATCCCCGTCTTGACCTGAGTGGTACCGATGTAATGAGAAAGATAATGATACTGGCCCGCGAAGCCGGGAATGCCATAGAAATGGAAGATATCAGCAATAATGTTTTTCTTCCCGCATCCTGTATGATTGGTTCGGTGGAAGATTTTTATTTAGCCATGGAAAAAGAGGAAGCACATTTTAAAAAATTATTTGATGCAGCTGAAGCGGAAGGGAAAAAATTAAAATTTGTTGCTGGCTATGAAAATGGGAAAGCTTCTGTAGGTCTTCAGCATGTTGGTCCTTCCCATGATTTTTATCATTTATACGGCAAAGACAATATCGTGCTTTTTTATACTGACCGTTATCCGGAACAACCACTGGTAATTAAGGGAGCAGGTGCGGGAGCGGAAGTAACAGCTTCCGGCGTTTTTGCAGATATCATGCGTGCGGCCAATATTTGATTATTATGACGAAGGAAATTATCATACATGCACCGGCTACTGTTGCCAACCTGGTATGTGGTTTTGATGTGCTCGGACTTTGTCTTGCAGAGCCTTATGATATTATGCAGGTGCGACTACTCGATGAAAAACAGGTTATCATTCGTACAACGGATAATTTTCCTTTACCCCTGGATCCCGCTATGAATACTGCCGGAGCACCGCTGTTGGAAATGATTGCTGTTTTAAAGCAGGATGTTGGTTTTGAAGTTATCATTACCAAACAGATCAAACCCGGAAGCGGGATCGGTTCCAGCGCAGCCAGTGCTGCGGGTGCAGTGGTAGCTGCCAACGAATTGCTGGGCAATATTTTTACAAAAGAAGAACTCGTTCGCTTTGCTATGTTTGGAGAGAAAGTAGCATCGGGAGTTAAACATGCTGACAATATCGCACCATGCATCTACGGAGGCGTGACCCTGATACGTTCTATTTTTCCTCTGGATATCATTCCCATTTCCTCACCGGTACTATTCGTAACCGTTTTACATCCGCAGATTGAAGTAAGAACATCAGATGCGCGCGAAATATTAAGAAAGGAGGTGCTTCTAAAAGACGCTATCCGGCAATGGGGAAATATCGGAGGATTGGTTGCGGGTTTAATGAAAGGTGATTATGATCTCATTGGCAGGTCTCTGGAAGACGTAATTATCGAGCCGGTAAGATCTATACTTATACCTGGATTTGACATTATAAAGACTGAGTGTAAGTCTGCAGGAGCCATTGGTGGCGGGATCTCAGGTTCTGGCCCCTCGATATTTATGCTAAGCAGGGATGAACAAACCGCGAATATCGTAGCAGCTGTAATGAAATCAATATATGATAAGATAGGCGTGAATTATCACATTTACGTAACTACAATAAACCACCAGGGAGTTAGAAAGCTTAACGCGTAACGCTTAACGCGTAACGCTTAACGCGTAACGCTTAACAGATTTTGGAAATTAATAAGTTACAATGCTATTTTACAATCTTAATAAACCATCAGAGAAAGTTGATTTTAAAACGGCAACCATACAAGGGTTGGGATCTGAGAAAGGATTATTTTTTCCAGAACGCATTCCGTTATTTCCTTCATCATGGATCAATAATCTGGAAAATTATTCTGATGAAGAAATCGCATGGTCTGTAATGAATCAATATGCCGGTGAAACGATTCCGGAGAAAATACTCCGTCAAATAACTGCTGAAACCATCGCGTTTAATATTCCCCTGGTTTCCGTTTCTAAAAATATTTATACGCTTGAATTATTTCATGGCCCTACACTGGCCTTCAAAGACGTAGGAGCCCGTTTCATGAGCCGTTGTCTTGGATATTTTATGAAGGATAATGACCGGTCAGTTACGGTGTTGGTTGCGACATCAGGTGATACTGGCGGAGCGGTGGCCAACGGATTTTTAGGAGTTGAAGGAGTGAACGTTGTTATTCTTTATCCTTCGGGCAAAATAAGCCCGGTACAGGAGTTACAACTTACCACACCCGGAAAAAATATTACTGCCCTTGAAGTAGAAGGCAGTTTTGATGATTGCCAGGCCCTGGTTAAACAGGCGTTTTCAGATAAGGAATTAACTGAAAAGATTTTTTTAACCTCAGCAAATTCCATTAATGTGGCCCGCTGGCTTCCCCAGCAGATTTATTATTTCCTGGCCTGGAAACAATGGAAGGATAAATTAAACCCACCTGTTATTTCTGTGCCGAGCGGTAATTTCGGAAATATCTGTGCAGGACTGCTGGCATTTCATTCAGGTCTTCCGGTAAAACATTTTATTGCTGCATGTAATGTAAATGCTGTTGTTCCCGAATATTTAAAAACAGGCTTATTTAAACCTGTAAAAGCAAAGTCTAGCTTATCGAATGCGATGGACGTAGGCGACCCGAGCAATTTTGTTCGAGTGCTCGCTTTATTCAATTCCGAATTTGAACCTTTGAAACAGACAATGAGCAGTGAAAGTATTAGTGATGAAGAGACAGGCGCTGCAATACGAACTCTTTACCGGGAATTCGGATATCTGGCAGATCCACACGGTGCCGTTGGTTGGCTGGCTCTGGATCGCTGGCTGAAAATTCATCCCAATCAGGAAGGTATTTTCCTGGAAACTGCACATCCGGTTAAATTCCCGGACACGGTGGAAAAATTTTCCGGCAAACCTGTGCGTATTCCCGATTCAGTTCAGGCCCTGTTTAGTAAAAAGAAAACTTCTGTGAAAATAAAAGCCGATTATATCGTATTCCTGGAAAAATTGCTGGAGAATAAGAGATAGGTTTTTTGTAAGGGCAATTCTTTATTTTTATGGTATTAAACCTTAAAAATAAGCCATGAAACATTTGAAATGCCTTACGCTGCTAAGCTTCATATTATTAATAACCGGCCGGGGATTTGGACAGAAAGTTAAGTTGGAAGAGGGGGACCTTTCTCCACTGAAAACTGAAAAAACGCTGGCATTCGCTTTTACCTATGATAGCATGTCGATGGGTAGTGGACATGGACATCCACCTGGGCCTGGGCATTCACATGGACAACAGACAGAGGCGGAATACGTTGCAAAACACACAGAAGAATATAACAAAAAATCGCCTGGGAAAGGCGATGAATGGGCCAAGGCCTGGAAAGATGACAGGGAAACATTATATGAGCCCGGGTTCACAAAAGAATTTGAAAAATATGGAGGATTTCAACCGGATCCAAAAGCAAAATACACCATCATCTTCAAAACGACCAATACAGAGCCAGGATTCAATATCGGAATCATGCGTCATAATGCCGAAATCAGTGGAGTTGCCTGGATTGTGGAGACTGGCAATAAATCACATGTAATTGCGAAGATCAGTGTTACCAATGCACCTGGAGGAAGCTTCTTTGATAACGATTATGCCACAGACGAAAGAATTTCTACTGCATATAGTGAGGCCGGTAGGGGTCTGGGGTATTTTATTAAGGGCAAATTATAATTCAATAACTATAATGCTTCGAAAGGGCTTTAAAAAAACCCTCCCAGTTTTCTGAGAGGGTTTGTTATTTAAAAAGGAGCTAAGCGTTGAGCATTATGCGTTAAGCTTTTTTAGTCAAAGCGAAGATCAAGGCCCAGTCCGCGTAATTCATGAACCAACACGTTGAAGGATTCGGGTATTCCCGCTCTTGGGATACTGTCGCCTTTTACGATGGCTTCATAAGTTTTCGCACGGCCGATGATATCGTCGGACTTAAGTGTAAGCAATTCCTGAAGGATATTGGAAGCACCATAAGCTTCGAGAGCCCATACTTCCATTTCTCCGAAACGCTGACCACCAAACTGTGCCTTACCACCCAGTGGCTGTTGTGTTATGAGGCTGTATGGTCCAATGCTGCGGGCATGCATTTTATCATCCACCATATGGTGCAGTTTGATGATATAAATGATACCTACTGTAGCTTTCTGGTCAAAGCGATCACCTGTTTCACCATCATACAAGTATGTATGTCCGAATACAGGTAAACCAGCTCTTTCGATATGTTCTGCAATTTCTTCTACAGTGGCTCCGTCGAAAATCGGTGTTGCGAATTTCAGACCAAGTTTTTCACCGGCCCATCCCAGAACGGTTTCATAAATCTGACCCAGATTCATACGGGAAGGTACACCGAGCGGGTTCAGCACGATATCAACCGGAGTTCCATCTTCAAGGAACGGCATATCTTCTGCGCGCACAATTTTAGCGACGATACCTTTATTACCATGGCGTCCCGCCATTTTATCGCCGACTTTCAATTTACGTTTCACAGCAAGGTAAACCTTAGCCAGTTTCAATACACCGGCAGGCAGTTCATCACCAATAGAGATATTGAACTTTTCCCTTTTATATCTTCCCAACTCTTCATTGTACTTGATATTGTAGTTGTGAAGAAGCACATTTACCAGTTCGTCTGATTTCGCGTCTCCTGTCCATCCCAGCGGATTTACATTCAGGTAATCGATGCCGCTCAGATTTTTCTGTGTGAACTTAGCACCCTTTCCTATCTGTACTTCGCCAAAATTATTATTGACACCTGTAGAAGTATGATCTTTCAGTAGTACCTGCAGTTTCGAAATCAGTACTTCCAATAAATCCGTTTCGTTCTTCTCGTGTACTTTTTCAATCTTATCCAATACTGCTTTCTCACGGACTTTAGCGTTCTTATCTTTCTTGGCGCGCTGGAAAAGTTTCTTACTTATCACGACACCCTCAGTACCACTTGGAGCTTTTAGTGAAGCGTCTTTAGCATCCCCTGCTTTATCACCGAAAATGGCACGGAGAAGTTTTTCTTCAGGAGTCGGATCACTTTCGCCTTTTGGTGTGATCTTACCGATCAGGATATCACCTTCTTTGATTTGTGCTCCGACACGAATGATTCCGTTTTCGTCGAGATCTTTAGTTGCTTCTTCAGAAACATTGGGAATATCAGGTGTTAATTCTTCTTCACCCAGTTTAGTGTCCCGAACTTCCAGTTCGTATTCAGAGATATGAACAGAAGTAAATAAATCTTCCCGAACCACTTTTTCACTGATCACGATGGCATCCTCGAAATTATAACCCTTCCATGGCATGAATGCCACTTTGAGATTTCTTCCAAGCGCCATTTCTCCGGCCTGAACGGCATATCCTTCAGTAAGGAAATCGCCTTCTTTCACTCTCTGTCCTTTTCTGACAGCAGGTTTCAGATTGATACAGGTTTCCTGATTCGTTTTGATGAACTTGGTTAGCTTGTATATTTTAAGATCGTCTTCAAAGCTGACGAGCTTTTGTATTTCATTTCTTTCGTAGCGAACATGGATTTCATTTGCATCAACAAATTCAACCATGCCTTCTCCCTCAGAATGGATCTGGATACGTGCATCGCGGGCAGCTTTTGCTTCAAGTCCCGTGCCTACAATGGGCCTTTCAGGAAGAATCAATGGCACAGCCTGACGCTGCATATTTGATCCCATCAGCGCACGGTTGGCATCATCGTGCTCGAGGAAGGGGATGAGGGAAGCGCTCAGACCAACGATCTGGTTAGGTGCTACGTCCATATATTCCACTTCATTCCTGTCCAGTATCGGAAAGTCACCGGTCTGGCGCGAAACGATTTTATCTTCTACGAAATTTCCTTTGTCATCCAGGGCGATATTTGCCTGGGCGATTTTGGCAATATCTTCTTCTTCCGCACTCAGGTAAGTGAGTTTTTTCATATCCACTTTACCTTCATTCACCTTACGGTAAGGGGTTTCAATGAATCCCATTTCATTGATCTTCGCGTGAACGCATAGGGTAGAAATGAGTCCGATATTAGGTCCTTCCGGAGTTTCAATGGTACAGAGACGGCCATAGTGGGAATAATGTACGTCACGCACTTCAAAGCCTGCTCTTTCACGGCTAAGACCTCCGGGCCCGAGCGCGGAGATACGACGCTTATGAGTAATCTCACTTAGCGGATTTGTCTGATCCAGGAACTGTGACAATTGTGATGTTCCGAAGAATGAATTGATCACGGAAGAAAGTGTTCTTGCATTGATCAGATCTACCGGAGTAAATACTTCGTTATCACGCACGTTCATTCTTTCACGAATAGTTCGTGCCATACGGGCAAGACCCACACCGAACTGTGCATACAATTGTTCACCGACAGTACGTACACGGCGGTTACTCAGATGATCAATGTCATCAATTTCTGCTTTTCCGTTTGTTAAACGAACGAGGTATTTAATGATCTCTATCATATCACCTTTCGTCAGAGTTTTCTGAGTCAGTGGTAAATTCAAATTGAGCTTACGATTAATTTTATAACGACCTACTTCACCGAGGTCGTATCGTTTGTCACTGAAAAACAATTTGTCGATAATACCACGAGCTGTTTCGTCGTCAGGAGCATCTGCACCACGAAGCTGGCGGTAGATATGCTGTACGGCTTCCAGTTCGCTGTTGGAAGTATCTTTATTCAGTGTGTTGTAGATGATGGCATAATCACCGCCTACGTCTTCTTTCTGGATGAAAACACTTTTCACATCCATTTCGATGACCATATCGATGGCTTCTTCGTCGAGTACCGTATCACGTTCCAATACGATTTCATTTCTTTCAATTGAAACTACTTCGCCGGTGTCCTCATCCACAAAATCTTCCACCCATGTTCTCAACACACGGGCAGCCAGTTTTTTACCAATATATTTATGAAGCGTTTTTTTATCGACTTTCACTTCGTCGGCCATGCCGAAAAGGGCGAGAATATCTTTATCAGTTTCATATCCGATAGAACGCAGCAGGGTAGTAACAGGAAATTTCTTTTTCCGGTCGATATACGCAAACATTACGTTATTGATATCGGTTGCAAATTCCATCCACGCACCTTTGAAAGGAATTACGCGTGCTGAATAGATTTTAGTTCCGTTAGGATGAATTGACTGGCCAAAGAATACTCCAGGAGAACGATGAAGTTGGGAAACAACAACTCGTTCAGCACCGTTGATTACAAAGGTTCCTCTTGGAGTCATGTAAGGAATATTTCCAAGGAAAACATCCTGAACGATGGTTTGGAAATCTACGTGTTCTTCATCGTTACAGCTGAGGCGAAGCTTCGCTTTCAGAGGTACCGCATAAGTTAGTCCGCGTTCCATACATTCTTCAATAGTATAACGGGGCGGATCGATGAAGTAATCCAGGAATTCCAGCATGAAAATATTCCGTGTATCAGTGATCGGAAAATTCTCCTTGAATACTTTGAACAAGCCTTCAATATTTCGCTTGTCCGGCGTGGTTTCCAGCTGGAAAAATTCTTTGAAAGACTGGATCTGTACTTCGAGCAGGTCCGGTGTTTCGGCAAGGTGCTTAATCTTTCCGAAATTTACCCTTGGTGTGAGTTTTGTTGAAGACATACGGTATATATCCTATTTTAAATGTTCAAACTACAGTTCGCGGGAAAACAAAAAAATGCCCTGGAAATTCAATGAATTCCCAATGCATTGATTATTAGCATGTTATATTGTGCTGAATATTTATAGCTTAATTGATAATACAAACGGACGGCAAAGTTAAGGAATTAAGCTGAAATAAGGATCTTTCACTATAAAATAGTTGACTGTTGACGGTTGACAGTTGACGGTCTTTTGGTGTGAATTTACACCTGATATCTGTCAGCAGTCAACTGTCGACCGTCCATGATAAAAAAATGGTGAACAGCCACCAGAACTATTCACCATTTTCCATAAAATATAAATGCAGAATTACTGAATTTCAACTTCAGCACCAGCTTCTTTCAGTTTAGCAACCAGACCTTCTGCATCTGCTTTGCTAACACCTTCTTTAACTGGTTTTGGGGCACCATCAACGAGGTCCTTTGCTTCTTTCAATCCAAGTCCTGTCAGGTCCTTAACAATTTTAACCACATTCAGTTTGTTTGCGCCAGCGGCTTTCAGAATAACAGTAAATGCTGTTTTTTCTTCAGCAACAGCTGCGGCACCACTTGCAGCGGGACCAGCAGCAGCCACGGCTGCAGCAGCAGGTTCGATACCATACTCTTCTTTCAGAATTTTTGCGAGTTCATTAACTTCCTTTACAGTCAGGGATACTAACTGTTCTGCGAATGATTTTAAGTCTGCCATTTTGTTTGATTTTTTCCCCCTTCATGGTCCGCCTTACGGCCAACTCCGGAGGATGGTTATTAAAAAAGCCAAAAGCTGAAAGCCTAAAGCTTAAAGCCTGGCGGTTAATTGCGATTATTATTTTATGTAAAGAACTTTTCTTTCCTATTCCACCTTAAGCCTTTCGCCTTCAGCGTTCAGCGTTCAGCGTTCAGCGTTAAGCGTTAAGCGTTCGGCGTTCGGCGTTCGGCGTTCGGCGTTCTACGCCTGCGCTCTAGCTCCAACTGCCCGAACAAGACCGGCTAATTTTGCACCAGCATTCAAACCACTGATTACATTTTTAGCAGGTGATTGCAACAGGCTGATAATTTCACCAATCAGATCATGTTTGCTCTTCAGGGTGGTAAGTATTTTAAGTTGATTATCTCCTTCAAAAACATCACCATCGATGAATGCAGCCTTCAGTACTGGTTTTTCCAGGTTACCATCCTTACGGAAACTGCTGATGATAAGCGCCGGTTCTTTTGGACTTTCAGAAAAAAGAAGTGCGGTAACGCCGTTTAAAGAACTAAACATACCGGAATACCTTTTAGAATCGAGATTTTCCAGAGCTTTTTTGATAAGCGTATTTTTAGCGACCTTCATTTCCACTTTTTTACTAAAGCAGATCCGGCGCAGCTTTCCAACCTGTTCCACAGTCAGAGATTCAGTATTGGTCACATAGAAATTATGGTATTGGGAGAACTTGCCTTTCAACAGTTCAATTACTTCGTTTTTTTGATCTTTGGTCATAACCTTTATTTAAAATGTTTTATTGAGCGAATGCGCGGGTATCGATAGAAATTGACGGACTCATAGTACTTGCCATGAATACGCTTTTTACGTATGTACCTTTTGAAGTGGCCGGTTTTGCTCGGATCACTGCATTGATCAATTCCTGGCTGTTCTGATTAATTTTTTCCGGAGTGAAACTAACTCTTCCGATAGAAGCGTGTATGATACCCGCCTTATCTACTTTAAAAGCTATTTTACCACCTTTTACTTCATTTACAGCCCCAGCTACATCGTTTGTAACGGTACCGGTTTTCGGATTCGGCATCAGGTTACGTGGTCCAAGTACTTTACCCAGTTTACCAATTTTAGGCATAACTGAAGGTGTTGCAATAACGACATCGAAGTCAACCCAGCCTGCTTCAATTTTCTGAATGAATTCGTCAAGGCCGACATAGTCAGCGCCCGCATTCCGTGCATCGGCTTCTTTATCCGGCGTACATAATACCAGTACACGTTTAGTTTTACCTGTCCCATGAGGAAGGCTTACTGTTCCTCGGACTGACTGGTCTGCCTTTTTTGGGTCCACTCCCAGGCGAATGTGCAGGTCAACAGAGGCATCAAATTTTGCGATGTTGACTTCCTTTACGAGGGAAGATGCATCTTTCAGAGTGTAGGCTTTATTTTTGTCAACCTTAGCGGCAACAGATTTTCTTTTTTTGGAGATAGCCATATCATAATTTTTTAAAAGTGTTCAGAATTAATTGTCCCATGGAGCTTTGCCTTCAACGTTGACACCCATACTGCGTGCCGTACCGGCAACCATGCGCATGGCGCTTTCAACGGTAAAGCAGTTCAGGTCGGGCATTTTGTCTTTTGCTATGGCCTCTACCTGGGTCCAGTTAACCTTACCTACTTTGTTACGATTTGGCTCTTTGGATCCGCTCTGTAATTTTGCTGCTTCCAGAATCTGAACAGCTGCAGGCGGTGTTTTGATAATAAAATCGAAGGATTTGTCGGAATAGACAGTGATCAGAACAGGAAGAACTTTTCCTATTTTATCCTGGGTTCTGGCATTGAATTGCTTGCAGAACTCCATAATGTTAATACCCTTGGATCCTAATGCAGGTCCTATAGGTGGGGCCGGGTTGGCCTGACCGCCTTTTACCTGCAACTTGACATAACCGGAAATTTGCTTTGCCATGTTTACATTTTTTGGTGTTAACGTCCCATGCTTAGCCGGGACTCCCAAACCTTACGGTATACTAAGAACTTTCGATTGGGGACGCGAAATTAGGGTTTTTTTGATTAAATGTCAAAATAATGCTCCGGCTGAATTGAACTCAGAAAGCCCAGCGCTGATCACCGGAGTAAAATAGTTGAATGTAATTTTGAAATTTTCATTCATTTATTATGAATAGGCAGCATTTTTCTGAACGCCTCCACAGTCTGTCTTCAGTTCATCTTTTCTTCAATTCCGTATAGAATCAGGCGTTCAGCGTTTAGTATTCTGCGTTAAGCGTAAAATAGTTTTCCAATTAAGTGCGCTCATTTTTTTCTATATGAAGATTTCTGTTTAACTTTTTGCCACAAACATCCAAAGCTTTCAAATCATTTAAAATTGTCTTCAAATTATGGCAAAGTCAAAGAAAAAAGCGGCTAAGAAAAAGGCCTCGCCTAAAAAGAAATCTGCGCCTAAAAAGTCCGCAAAAAAGGCAGCAAAAAAGAGACCAGCTAAGAAAAAAGCTGCGAAGAAAAAAGCAGCACCAAAGAAAAAAGCAGCGCCCAAAAAGAAAGCTGCTCCCAAAAAGAAAGCTGCGAAAAAAGCGGCTCCTAAAAAGAAAGCAGCAAAGAAAAAAACAGTTAAGAAATCCAGCGCAACGCCTGCTGCTCCTATGCCAGCTCCCTCTATGCCAAGTCCAGGTCCGGATAGTTCCAATGGTTCCGGAAGCCAGGATTCAGGCAGTTCTTTCTAAATTTGGTTTTGCAGTTTGAGGATAGCTATATACAACGACCGAAGAATAAAAAAAGACGTCACGTTTAGAACGGGACGTCTTTTTTATTCTTACAGAAAAAACCTCAGGCTATTTTTTCTACCTGCATATAATTTAATTCCACAGGGGTGGACCTTCCGAAAATCTTAACAGTTACTTTCAGTTTTTTCTTTTCATCGTTGACTTCCTCAATGATTCCGTTAAAATCATTAAATGGTCCCTCGATGATCTTGATTGTTTCTCCGATGATGAAAGGTTCACTCATACTCATACCACCCGCTTCTGCCATTTCATCCATCTTGCCCAGCATCTTATTAACTTCTGCTTTCCGGAGAGCAATTGGATTTTCCTTTCCCAGAAAATGGATAACGCTGGGTGTATTCTTAACAGCATCCCGTAAATCGTCTCCCAATTTACCTTCCACAACTTCTACCATTACATATCCGGGATAATAGTTCCTTTCACGCATCACTTTTTTACCGTTCTGAACTTTATAAACCTTTTCTATGGGGAGAAAAATCTGCTTCACAACTTCACTCCAGCCTCCGCGTGAAATCTCCTTATCAAGGTATTCTTTCACTTTTCTTTCTTTCCCGCTTACTACGCGCAGAACATACCATTTGGTTTCCTTAACAGGGACCTGTGAGGATTGTTCTGCCGGATCCGGTGTTGCTGTTTGATTAATAGTTTCCATCAGGATAATAATGAATAGATGAATTTTAAAATACCGTTGGAGAACAGGTCCATAACACCCACAAGCACTGTAATGAGCATGGTGGCAACAAGTACAATAACTGTTGACTGCTGGAGTTCTGACCAGGTTGGCCAGGTTACTTTCTCCATAAGTTCCTTATAGGACTCTTTAAAATAATTCGTGACTTTGTTCATAGTAATTTTCAAATTAACTCCGCACGGGAACAAGGATTCGAACCCTGATCAAAGGTTTTGGAGACCTCTATTCTAACCGTTGAACTATTCCCGTAGAAAGCTAAAAGCTATCCCGCTTGACCGAGACAGCTTTTAGTTCTTGCAAATATAATAAAATCTGATTTATTCTTCCCGCTTTGGAGGGAACAGCTTATTTCAGGATTTCTGTTACCTGTCCTGCACCTACTGTACGTCCGCCTTCACGTATCGCGAATTTCAAACCTTTTTCCATTGCGATAGGCTGGATCAGTTTAACAGTTAATGCACTGTTGTCACCAGGCATCACCATTTCAGTTCCTGCCGGTAACTCAACTTCTCCTGTAACATCCGTCGTACGGAAGTAAAACTGAGGACGATATTTATTGAAGAAGGGAGTATGACGTCCGCCTTCTTCCTTGCTTAATACATAAACTTCGCATTTGAAATCTGTATGGGGTGTAATAGTTCCAGGTTTGCAAAGCACCATTCCCCGGCGGATCTGATTCTTTTCAATACCGCGCAGAAGTAAACCTGCATTATCACCCGCTTCTCCGGCATCCAGTAGTTTGCGGAACATTTCCACTCCTGTTACAGTTGAACCAAGTGGCGCTTCCATCAATCCAACTATTTCAATTGCTTCACCAACTTTAATCCGGCCTCTTTCGATACGTCCGGTAGCAACTGTACCGCGTCCTGTAATAGAAAACACGTCTTCAACCGACATCAGGAATGGTTGATCAACCGGGCGTGGAGGCAGTGGAATATAGCTGTCAACCGCGTCCATCAGTTCGTCTATTGCTTTAATCCATTTTGCTTCACCAGCAAGAGCTCCTGTAGCTGATCCCTGGATGATTGGAGTATTATCGCCATCGAACCCATAGAAAGTAAGCAGTTCGCGGATTTCCATTTCAACCAGTTCAAGTAATTCGGGATCGTCGACCAGGTCAACTTTATTCATAAAAACAACCATACGCGGAACGCCTACCTGGCGGGCGAGCAGGATATGTTCTTTTGTTTGTGGCATTGGACCATCAGTTGCGGCGACAACCAGGATAGCACCATCCATCTGGGCAGCACCTGTAATCATGTTTTTTACATAGTCAGCATGACCTGGGCAATCCACGTGCGCGTAGTGACGGTTAGCCGTCTGATATTCTACGTGCGCCGTATTGATGGTAATCCCACGCTCTTTTTCTTCAGGGGCTGCATCGATTTCGTCGTACTTTTTTGCTGTTGCCAGTCCTCTTGAAGACAAAATGGTTGTAATGGCAGCTGTTAATGTGGTTTTACCATGGTCAATATGACCAATGGTTCCAACGTTAACGTGGGGTTTATCCCTTTTGAAGGTCTCTTTTGACATTGGTATCTAGTTTTAAATTTTGTTTTTAAATAATTGATTCTATTTTCCTAAATCCTGCTTTTCTTTTTTCCATTCAACAACCCGGTTAAAAATGAGCCGTTAAAGAGAATTGAACTCTTGACCTCTTCCTTACCAAGGAAGTGCTCTACCACTGAGCTACAACGGCATGTATGGTTTAGGCCGCCGTAGCTTTAGCGCAGGTGGCCTGCCTATGCTATTGACTACTTTGTTAAGACCTGCCTTCTCCCACCACTGCGGGATCCGGCAGCAAGAGCGGAAGACGAGGTTCGAACCCGCGACCTACAGCTTGGAAGGCTGTCGCTCTACCAACTGAGCTACTTCCGCATAATACAAGTATGAGAATATGGAAGTGTGAGAGTGTGAGAATAAAATAAGTATTTCACACGCTCCAAAACCCTATTATCAACTCAAAGAACTTTATAAATAATTAGAAATTCACTCTCACATTCTCACTCTTCCATACTCTGCGCCAAAGGCGCGCGGTGGGCAAGGATGGATTCGAACCACCGAACTCCGAAGAGAACAGATTTACAGTCTGTTGTCGTTGGCCACTTGACTACTTGCCCGGTTTCACTTTTCCCCCCTGACAAGAATCTCCCATTCCGGAAATTGACTATTCTGCCAGCTGAGCCAGAGAAGGGAATCGAACCCCCGACCAGCTGATTACAAATCAGCTGCTCTACCATCTGAGCTACTCTGGCATGATTTCTTTAATAATATGGGCCTGACCGTTTTACAAAGAACTAAAACTGACGGATTTATCCGCCTGTTTTTTTGGGAAGGCAAAGGTAAGCGAATTTGTTAAATGGAAAAATTTTGAAGTATATTTTCTAGCGAAAGCTACAGATCCTTTCCTGCAACTGAAAACAAGTTCAAAAAAAAACCCCGGACCGGGGTTTAAATCTAGGCAGCCTGTTTATCTTTTTTTCGTTTGATCAGGTTGATAATTGATCCCATTGCTTTATCAAAAGATTCTTCAAATGATTTAGAAGAACATTTAACAAAATAATCCTGCCGGGGTACATGTACTTTAATTTCTGCTATTTTATCTTTTATCGTATGAACCACATTATCAAGCTTAAGATAAACTTCCACCGTTACAATTCTGTCATGGAATGTATCCAATCGTAATAATTTTTTGTTTACATAGTCTACTAATTTGTTATCAGCTTCGAAGTGCACTGTCTGAATGTTTACGGTCATATCTTCACTTTTTAACAATGAAACAATAAATGCAAGAGCGTTTTTACAGGTATTATTTTGCATAAACCTGTTGAATGAAATTAGCTCCTTAGATGAATTTTTCCAAATATTTCGACTTATAAATTCCCTGTATTTTCACCCTGATATTAACCTCTTGGATGGTTTTTTTTATGCACTTCCCGGAGCTTTTCAATACTGTTATGAGTATATAATTGTGTGGCTGCCAGGCTTGAATGACCTAGCAGTTCTTTTACGGAATTCAGATCGGCCCCATGGTTCATCAAATGGGTGGCAAAGCTATGTCTCAGCACATGCGGGCTTTTTTTATCTATTGTCGTTACATGGGAAAGCCAATTTCTTACAGCCAGGTACGCATATTTAACATAAAGTGCACGACCTTTTTCATTTACAAACAGCGTGTCGGTCTTTTCATGGCCATCCAGACCAAGAGTGACCTGCTTTTCTTTTTGATATTGTGTGATTTCATCCAGAAGGGCGGTGCTGATAGGAATAATTCTTTCCTTATTTCCTTTACCAAGCACTCTTATCGTCGCGGCATTTGAATCCAATTGTCCGTTTTTAAGTGTAACCAGCTCAGTAAGCCTGACACCCGTATTATAAAACATCCGTATAAGCAAACGATCTGTTTTCCCTTTCCAGGTATCCGGGAATTCCACATGCTCCATGAGCAATTGCATATCCTTTTCTTCCACATAGACAGGCAGTCTTTTTCCGGATTTAGGACTTATAATCCCTGCCATGGGTGATTTTTCCAAAACCCCACTTCGCAGCAGAAATTTAAAAAAGGATTTTAGGGAAGAAATCTTCCTGTTGATAGATTTTGATTTTATTTTTTGTTCTTTTAAGCTGGCTAGCCAGGAGCGCACAATGGAGGTGGTAATGGCGGAAATCGTAGACTCTCCAAATGCGGTTTCCATATAGCTGAAAAATTGATCAAGGTCGTCATTATATGCACGTACCGTATGGGCCGAATATCTTTTCTCGAATTTTAAATAATCAATAAAGGGCTGGCTCAGACTATTCAATGCCTTGCGATTGATGTCCCTAAAAGTAAAAAGTAATAAGTAGAAAATAAAAAAGCCTTTCCGTTTAATGGAAAGGCCTGTATTTTAAGATGAAAATATATTACACGTCAAATTTTCCCGTAGCCAGTTGTTGTTTGTAAACTGCTTTTAGTACTTCACCCCTTCTTTTAATTGAAGGCTTGGTAAATGACTGACGGTTACGTAACTGGATCAGTACTTTGGCTTTTTCGAATTTCTTTTTATACTTTTTTAAAGCCTTGTCAATATTTTCACAATCCTTGGAATCGATAATCAACATGAAAGTTCTGTTTTTAAAATAAATTTCGGTTTGCAAAGATAAGGGGTTTTTTTAAAATAAAGTAATAAAAAGGGCGGAAATCCCGATTTTTACAGCATGTTCACGGGTATCATTGAAGCAATTGGCAGCATTTCGTACATTTCGGAAGAAGGAACTAATAAAAAGTTCAGTATTATCTCTTCTCTGGCACATGAGCTACATATTGATCAAAGCCTCTCCCACGATGGAGTATGCCTAACAGTAGAATCAGTACGGGATAATAATTACCAGGTTACCGCAATCGCAGAAACCCTGTCTAAAACCTGTCTATCCCACTGGAAACCAGGTAGCAGGATAAATCTTGAACGGTGTCTTCAACTGAACGGCAGGCTTGACGGACATATGGTACAGGGTCATGTGGATACAACCGCCATTTGCATGGATCGTACTAATAAGGAGGGAAGTTGGGTTTTTCGATTTGAATTTCCTGAAGTGTTCAGGAACCTGATCATTGAAAAAGGTTCTGTTGCCATAAACGGGATCAGCCTGACTTGTTTCGAAGTAACTAAAAATTCATTCTCTGTGGCTATCATTCCCTATACTTTTGAAAATACCAATATCAGCGAAATTATAGTGGGCTCTATTGTCAATATTGAATTCGACCTGATAGGGAAATATGTGGAAAGAATGTTATCACAAGGAAAATGAATAACCTCCTGTTGAAAGGCGAAAGCGATGTAAAATTTTCAATAGGCGATTATTTCCCCGCATTGGATGGCCTAAGAGGGTTAGCCATTTTAATGATAATACTTCACCATAATTTTGATTTTCTGTCATTTACCCGCCCTGCCTGGATCAGTCTGGATTTATTTTTTGTATTATCCGGTTTTCTGATTACCGGAATTTTAATAAAGAAAAGAGACTCGGCACATTTCCTTTTGAATTTTTACGCCAGACGTGTGTTAAGGATATTCCCTATTTATTATTTAAGCATAATTATATTTTTATTCATACTTCCCAACCTGATTAAGTATCCAATAGGATTAGACTATTTCATATCTAACCAATCCTGGTTTTGGCTGGAAATTCAAAACTGGCTATTTATTCTTAAACCAAATGGTAATAATAATTTCCTAAATCATTTTTGGTCGTTGGGTCTTGAAGAACAATTTTATCTTGTTAGTCCCTGGATCATTTTATTAATTAAGAAATATCAAAAAATCATCAGTTTCTTGTTAATCACATTATTGCTTTTACTGATAGTCAGATTGTTGCTATGGCATTTTCAGTTTAAAAATATTTCTTTTATAAATTTATATGCATTTACCAGGATTGATGGATTGTGTGTGGGAAGTTTATTGGCCATCTTCAGAAGCCAGGGAAGTTTTGAAATGACAAAATTTAATCGGGCAATAAGCATATCATTTTTATCGCTCGTCTTTTTTGCAATTCCTCTTCTTAAGCTTTTTTGTAATGCAAGGCTGCCATACCTGGCATGTTGTTTATACCCTCTAATTGCAATGTTTTGGGGAATAATTGTTTGGTTTTCGATCCGGAATAAAAGTCTCATGTACAGAATTTTCAATAAAAGATTCCTTATTTATTTAGGAAAAATATCATATGGTTTATACATTTTCCATTGGCCTGTCAATAGAATATTACAATTAAAACTGGAAATTTTTAACAATCATGAATATCTATTTTGGAATGACCTGTTGCTTGCTTTAATCTCAACATCAATTGCCATATTGATTTCTACCATTAGTTATTATACCTATGAGAAGTATTTTCTCGGTTTAAAGAGATATTTTACTTAATCAAACCAAATGGAATGCTTTACTTAATTATTTATTATTTTTTGATTACAACCATCTGCCTTTTTACAGGCATGCTTATTTATAGCTTTATACCATCAGATGTTCCGATCGAAAAACCCTTAATTAATTTTCTTCTGACCGGATTAATGGGAATTACGGCGATTGGACAATGGATTGTTTTATTTCTGCCAATCAATATAATCACCCTGCTTGGAATTTTAATTGTTTTCGGAATTATCTCAGGACTAAGAAAAAAGAAAATTTCACGAATATTCATGAATTGTAGAATTCTGAACCAAAATAATTCTGTATTATTCTACATAGTTTTTTTAGTGTTTTTAGTCCTGATCATGGTTTTTAATGCGGGGCCTGTTACTATGGACGATACCGCAAGCTATCATATACAAATGGTGAAATGGATTCAGGAATTTGGATCAGTTCCTGGAATTGCCAACCTGCATATGAGATTTGGTTTTAATTCATCCTGGTTTTCATCTATTGGTCTTTTGAGTTATCCTTTTCCAGGCTTAAACACATATATCACTTTAAACGGATTACTTTGCGTTTGGTTTTGTTATTTTCTCCTTGAAAAAACTTTTGCTTTTTCTAAAGCAGGTGTATCAGGTAAACCCCTGAACCAGGAAGTAGGGACCTTAATTTTACTTGTGCTTAGTCTTTTTAACTGGTCTATAATCCGGGGTTCAGCCAGCAGCGCGAATTATGATTTTATAAGTACATGTTGTATAGCAGTTTTATTTATTAATTTATACAATAATCAAAATAAAGCACCCATTGAATGGTTGATCTGGCCCGTCTATTTATTTACGGTCCGAATAATGAATTTTCCTCTTTTAATTCTGAGCATGGTTTATATTTTCCATTTTCTTAAACCGGTTCCAATTAAAAGGCTTTTATTAATACTTTTCTTTGGTGGATTCATCATAGTTCCATTTTTGATCCGGAACATCATTCTATCCGGATATCTTTTTTTTCCGGTTTATCAGCTTGATTTCTTTTCATTCGACTGGAAAGCCGATAAAATGAAACTTATTGAAATTTCCAATTATATAAAATATTTTAACCGGGTTAATCCGATGTACCAATCAATGACAATAACGGAGAGAATGTACTTTCCAAATTGGATTTCAGGTTGGTATAATTATCTTTTCCGGCCGGATAAATTTATTCTTACACTTTCATTTTTCGGATATTTATTTCTGTTGTTTTCCATGAAGTATATGAAGGATCGCTTTTTCCGTATTTTCCATTTCACTATGATTTGTCAGTTGATCTCGTGGTTTTTTATAGGCCCGGACCCACGTTTTGTTTATGGACCCCTTCTATTCGGAATTTTTGCAGGCATTAATTGCTTGCCTGCAATGAAAAGACCTTGGAAAGGAATTACAAAATATTCAGTTTTACTTACGAGTTCTCTTGTTTTAATTTATGGTATTTCAAAAATCATACGAAACGATGAATACAGAAATTTCTTAACTCCTCGCCGCCTTCCTGTCCCTGCAGTTAGAGTTATAACGGTCGGTCATGTTCAAATGCATATTCCTGAAAAAATCTTGAATAACTGGAATCCACGATGTTACGATATAGAATTGCCTTGTTTATATAAACAGGATCCAAGGCTGGAAGCCAGAGGAGAAAGAATTGCAGATGGATTTCGTTTAAAACACCAGGGCAGCAATATATTTACAGGTGGTGAATATAAAATAAGTGAATAGCATTTATGATTTTTGAACTGGTTTCCTGGATCCTTATTTCATTGATTTGCCTTATCTGGGGCAATATGATTTTGAAATTGTTTTTTGGAAACAATAAAGCAGCGGCAATTGATTTTCCCATAGTTTGCTTCATTGGGATGACTCTTTTAGGGACAATTTCTTTTTATATTTCATTGTTTATCCCACTTTATTTCGGAGTCAAACTTGCATTGCAGATTCCTGCATTAATGATTTTATTTAAATCTGCTAATCGAAGGGAATTAGTTTCTCAGATTAAGAAGACTTTTATCAATTTTTCTGTTTCGGATTATATTATTTTAGTTGCAATTCTGTTGATGATTTTATTCATTAGCACTTCCAAGGTTATCCATCCGGATACATTAAATTATCATGTATTTTCAACTCAGATATTTGATAAATACGGAACAATTCCGGGTTTCGCAAATCTGAAACCTGAATTTGGGTTTCAGAGCATATGGTTTTCTGCTCTGGCTTTTTTTGATTTTCCGGTATTCCAGGCTGGCCCTTTGTTTACTTTGAATGGATGTGTAATGATTTGGGTCAGTATTTATTTGATTTCGAAAGCAATTGCAAATAAGAATATCAAATCGGGCTCAACCTTGTTGATTTCAGGTATCTGGTACCTGATCCTTATTTTATTTTGCATTTTATCCTGGACGCAAATCAGGTTAACGGCTTCTTCTTTAAGTCCGGATTTTATAGTTGCTGCTTCTGTTTTATTGAGCTTTTATTTTTTTGCCGGAAGGCAAGACTTAATGGCAAAGGAAAATTCGGATTTATTGGCAAGTTTATTTTCAATAATTGCTATTTCTATCAAACTATCTGCTGCACCAATTATATTAATTCCTTTTATTATTATAGTAAATGGAATTACTAGAAAAAGATGGTTATTAACAGGGCGCATAATTTTAAGTTTTTTTTTGTTGCTTATGCCAATTATCATCCGGAATATTTTTACTACAGGGTATCCATTCTATCCCTCTGTTTTTGGAGCATTTTATTCATATGACTGGAAGATGGAATTATCTCAGGTATTAAAATTTCAGTATTATATAACTTCTTACGCCCGATACCCCATATTAAGGATCAATACCATCACCGAATACAATCAATCAATCATGAAATGGTTTCCCTTGTGGTGGAAACATTTATATATGATTGATAAAACCGTAATTCTAATTATTGCTTTTGGAGTCCTTGTAGATGTACCTTTATTCAGAAACTGGATACGGTCATATTCAAAGAGGAAATTTGCCGCTTTGATCGTTGCAATAACCGGGGTACTTTTTTGGTTTGTTGAAGCACCGGATCCGAGATTCGGAACAGGATTTCTGCTGCCTTTGATTTATTTTCAATATGCTCCTTTGATTAAGAATATAAGGAGTCTGGGAGATAATAATCTTTATAATATAGTAAACCGGATTAAATATATTTCAACTTTCTTAATCATTATTTATACAGGTTACCGGGCTGTTTATTTTTTCAGGTCCCGACAATTATTATTTCCTGAAGGAATAGATTATACTACTTTGATAAAACCGGGTTGTGATGGACAGATTAAAAAAATGATAATCGAAAATACAGATTCTATTCCACAAATTCCTGACAGCTGCAGAAATTTCTTATTTCGCAGAACAGGAATCCGGCAGGGATTTAAACCTGCTTTGTAATTATTTCATCAAATACATTTTGCCGTATCCCTTAATAAAGTACTGATCCGTGTTATCGGATTGGGACTCGTACTTATCCAGCGATTTACCATTCAGATTGGTTACCACATGATATAGATAAACCCCATTTGCCAGCCTTTGATTATACATATCCGTTCCATTCCATTTGTATTCTGTTATATTTCGACCAACATGCAGAGGTCCTAGTTCATCCTTGGTGATTTCCTTTACCACTTTTCCTGTAATTGTCAGAATCTGAATTTTAATATTTTGCGGAACATCACTGCCGGTAATCGTGAATACGAAAGCAGTGGAAGTCGTAAACGGATTTGGATAGTTGAGCATATTCGAAATCATTGCTTTTGTAATGATTTTGAAAGTGACCTGATACTGGATAGTTCCCGAAGCATTTCCACTCTCATCAGATCCGGTAACGATCAGCGTATAATCATCTCCTTGCGGATTCAACTGGTTGGTGAATACAGGATTGAATTCCACACTTGCGGTATTATCTGCTCCACTTGTGGCCGGCGTGAATTTTAGTGTATCGATGTTATTGAAATAATACGGATGCAGAGAGCCATCTGGATACCTAAGTTGGACCTTCACCGTAGAAGTATCTTTCAGGAGCAGGAATTTTGATTCATCTTTTAATTTTATCAATATATGTGGTTTCGAAGAAACAATATCTTCATTCAGGATGTGCACATTATCAAAAGTAACGTCCAGCAAAGGATTGGTCTGATCAACTTTTACATAAAAGTTCTTAAACAGGAAGTTGTTAAAATGATATTGTTCCGGCTGTGCGTTCGCAGGGTTCACATCCACATTGATTGTATTTAAACCGGGATATAGTTTGGAATCAATTGTATAAACAATCTTTATTGTGTCCCCACTGATCAGTGGTTTTGTTTTTGGAAAAGGAATAATATGGGTAACATTATTTTTATCAATGATCTTGAATGAAATTAGCAGGCTGTCAAACGAAGACAGGCTGATATTTTTAAATGCTATGCCAAATTGTATTGGCTGCCCGAATTCTACCGAATCCTGTCCTGTAAGGAAAATATTCGGCGCCAGTGCACCTTCCGGCACAGGAACATAATTCAATCTCCAGTATTTTAATTGGTATGGAGTTGCGTGCACTGTGTCTTCACTTGTCAATTTGAGCTGTACATAGGGGAATTGTGAAACGTTTATAGTCGAGATATCAAGGTCCTGCGTAGATTGATTCAGGGTGTACAAAAGTGTAGAATTTCCGCTTGTGTCAACACCGTAAAGTTGAAGTCCGACAGAATCTGTTGAAGGGTTTTCCAATGAACTTCCGCGCCAGTGAAGCATATTCCATTTTTTCGCTGGTCCAAACTCGGGCGATAGGATGGTTCCCACTAAATCGGGCGAAATACAATTTGTAGAAATAAAGGTACGGTCAAAAATTGTCTGCGTCATAGTTTGTTGAGGTATATAGGAAGTATTCTGATTCCTATATACCATAGCGAGTGCATGGGGGGTAGTAAATGAATCCAGTAGTGTAAATCCACGCGCAACTAATTTATGATACAAAGAATTATTATGTCCATATAAGCTGGTATCTGCTTTCCATTGATCAATATATACATTGCCGCCCTGAGCCGGATTGGTATTTGTTCTGACAACCACAAAAGCATTGGGGGGAATTGAATCCAGAAAATCCATGGCTTTTTTCCGGTTAACTGGGTCTGTATAGAGGTAATCAAAATTATATTCCCTCTGCGTTCCGCAGGTTGCCAGTTCACTTTGGAAAAGTCCTGTTGGTCCGGTAAAATTATTCAACCATGGATTAAAAGTAACAGGGTCAAATACATTAAATATGATTTCATTATAATTACAACCCGGGCCAATGTTTGTTATATTATTATATGTTACGGTGAAGTCAGCCTGCAATGCAGAACCGGTTGGATAAATGGCATTTCTTACATACAGTGAGTTCAGTGTTGAATCGAATTTAAATTTTCTGTCAACAGAGTCGAGATAAATCTGATTCATCGTTGAATATTTATCCTGGAAATAATGCGACTGATTGAAGCCAACTGTACTTCTGGTAGAATCGATATAAATGAATGAAAATTCATTCCAGTGGTATGCTGCATTTTGGGTGGGTACTATGGAAGTTCTCCAGTAATATACTGTGCTATCCATATATTTAATTCCAGGATCAAACTCAAATACCCCACCTATAGAGTTTATAAATTTGTTGATTTTTGCCGGAGAATTGAAAGCTTCTGTCGTGTCCATTTGCATCACATACTGTGTAAGCGGAGCAAATGGATTTGCGGTGGATGCATATACTTTTTGAAAAGGCGTATTTATAATTGCAAAGTTGAAAGGATAAATGGGCGTAAGTTCATCCTGGTAAATAAAAATCGGCACAGTGACCGTGTTATTTGCCAATGTTACTTCCGAAACATTATTATCTGCATTTATAGTTACAGTTATATAATTCTGTCCCTTATCACGGGTTGCCACTATAGGTACCGAAACGCGTACAGAATCGGTATAACGGATACCCGGAATTCTTTTTCTCAGTACTACAGCTGTAGATCCATCCGGAAACTTCCTGGTGATCAGCACAGTGATTGAATCAGAAACTGCTTTTCCCAGATTGTAAAAAGTTGCTCCCACGCTAAAATTATTATCAGCGACTGAAATAAAGGTGGGACTAATTATGACAGTAGAAGCTTCGACATCATAGTCAGGTAATTTTTCATCACTCAGTGTAATAGCAGGATCACCCTGGATGCCCATTTGTTCTGTCTGACAGCGTGCATAAAAATCCGTAGGCAGGGCATTTAGCACTTGTTTACCTGCATCCTCTTCGATAGTACCGATACTTTTTCCATAATCGGCGTTATCTATTAAATTATACATGTCAGTAAGAAGAATATTCAGATAATTTACTACTCCGTAATGAGAACTGGCTACAAATGCAACGGCTCCTTTATTTGGTATAAATACATAATTTTCGGATAGGGTTTTTCCTGTACCCAGACGGCTCGGATCAAAAGTAAAATAGTTACCGGCATAGCATCCATTCACATACATGACCGGATACTTTGACTGATTGGTGTATATGCTGGGATCATCCAGATTGAAGCCCAGGGTAGAGGATGAAGAGTGGCCGAAATAGGTAAGCATGCCGATCCCATTGCTGAATAAATTCGGAAACAATGTACTGGATACCTGGTTGTTCTGATCTACTGTTGAACTACAGAACCGGAAAACATTTCCTCCGAATAATGTATCTGAAATAGTTTGCTGATAATAAGACATGTAATTGCAAAGAACAGTTTCAAGGAAGGGATCGGTTGCGCCTGTTACATGAATGATGTTTTTTCTCCAGGCCCTTCCTGCAAAAGTGTTTGGATTTGTTTGCTGGACCGATTCATAGTCTTTTATTTTAGCAAGGTAATTTTCAACTTCCAACCCTTTAACAGCTCCTAATCTTCCGATTGGAATCAGGTTGACAGAACCCATACCATCTGCCGATGCAAGCATGGCATCAGATGCGGGATAACCAAATGTAGGAACCAGGTTAAGCAGTTCGTCGTTGGGATCTCCCTGGTTTGTCCGATATTCGGCATAATCCATACCACGACCTATCAGAATAACAAATGCTGGTTTTTGTCCATAATTAATTCTTGCGAAGTTTATAAAATTCTTGATGGCAAGCGGGTGTTTCTGGATACCAAATGCAAACTGATCAGTCAACTCATCGATATCCATCACCTGAGCGTTGAAAGAGCCACCGGCTGCAGATGTCCTGTAAGTCTTATAATCCACAACGGGATTATTTCCATGAGTGCCCGTATAAAGGACCGAATTACTGATGATCAGATAGTTTCCCTGGTTTAAAGGGTCGGCATATGAAATGAAATTCTTTTTTGTAAGCGAGTTAACGGTATTGATATTTGAGGGGTCCTGACTAACCAACACAAGATTCCTGCCTGAGCCAGAGCCGGGAAGTTCAAAAGTCAGGGTTCCTGCAGAAGATATTGCAATAAATCTTTGTCCCGTTGTCTGGTCATATAAGACTGGTATTGCACTTCCCTGATTAAAATTGGTAATCTTCAAAAAATATCCACTTGCATTTGCCGGCAGCTGGAAAGGAAAATTAGGCAGGCCACTGAAATTAAATTGACGGGGGTAAGTAAGTTCGTAGAAAGAAATAACAAGCCGGTCGGCATAAGTAACCGCTTGTGAATTATTGATAAACTGAAAATTAGTAGTCGCAGTGTTAAGCGATGTCAGGGGTACTGTCACGTTACTCACAATATCATTGAAACTATTCAGCGCGGTATCCTTGAACAGAACATTATTTACTTTCACCTGAATATTACGGAGTGTATCTGAACAACCCGCTGCGCCAAATTTTAAATTGGCAGAAGGCCCGGCATTATAAATAAAAAGATTGTTCTGATTATCTGAGACCGGGGAGCCTTGTGATGAAAAATCAGAACTCCAGAACTCTCCTACATCGTATGATGATGAGTAGATATATTGTTCCAGTACGTAAGCAAGTCCCGGGTTTATCTGGGAATGAAAGTAGGTGCCCGTTGTGTATATGAAATAAGGTTGTACCGGAAGTACATTCGAGGTTGTGTCGTTTGTCAGGGTATTATAGTGAAAAGGAGTTCCTCCTGGATTGAGTGTTAGAAAATAAACGGCTGTATCTGATTGAAGGCTCCATTTTGTAGTATGCTGGTAAGCGGGACTTCGGTAGAGCGGTTTATCAGCAACTCCATCATTCATTCTGCCCCAGAATTCGATATAATCTGTCGGTGAAAAAGGTCCACTGCTTACTGAAGTATAGATTGGTATTTCGACACCATTGCGGAACAATTGAAAATCTTTAGCATCGGCTGCAGATAATCCTGCGCCAGCGAGTACGGAAGCAGGGATTCGGTAAAGCCCATCAGCAGTAACCTTGAATTTATAATATGTTTTACTGAAGTCAATCCATTCATTGTTGTACGGTTGTGCTACGGCACTTCCGGCAATCAGGATTAAAATCAGAGTAAAAATTTTCTTCATGGTCGGTTTGGTTTATCTGCGACGGATTTACTTTTTTACTGGTTTCTTTTTCATATCTACCAGATCAACTTTTAATGAAAAGACATTTGTATATAATGGGTTTGACTGATTGGCCAGATTAGTAAATGCATAATCAACTTCGACATCCCCGACTTTAAAACCCGCACCAATTGAGGGCTGGTAAATCCAAATTTTCTTTTGGTTCGTAGTATCCCGGTCATCCAGGGTCTGCTGAAAATTGTTGATTCCCCCTCTTACAAAAAAAACATTATTGTATGATAATTCCAATCCCATTTTCGGATCAATACTTATGGGATTTGAGCTGATAACAGTATTCCGTTTACCGTCGAAAGTGATATCAAAATCTGCTTCTGCAAGCAGACTAATTTTCTTATTGATAGGAAAATTATAACTGAATCCCGGAATTAACTGTGGCGCTGTTAACTCAATGGAATTTGAAGGAATATCATTTGAAGTGGCATAAAACACTTCCCGCCATTCCGTACTTATATTATACGACCAGGCATTGAATGTGGTTGTCACGTCTTTGGCTACAATTCCTAGTTTCCAGCGGTCACCAACCATCTGCATAGCTGCATCAAAACCAAATCCCCAGGATTGGGTAAAGCCACCTGCAATGCGGTGAATGATTTTTGCATTAATACCAAAATTCGTTTTGGTATTTTTGAACCAGTCTACCTGTTGTGCAAGTGAAATCAGGAACGCATAATCAGCAGATGAAAAAGTGGTGATATTACTAAAGTCGATGCTCCCATCGGGCTGTACCAGAAATACTGTATTCGGAATATCATCTACAGCAAAACGAAGCAGGGTAAGACCTAAGGTCCGTTTATTATCTTTCAGGGGCAAAACGAGACTTGCGAAATCATATTTTCCAATGCCCGCGAAGTATTCTGCGTGCATAAGATTCAGCTGAGGGCTTGTTCTGATATCTGCCAGCGCTGCCGGATTCCAGTAGCCGCCTGTACCGTCTGTTACAGATGCTACCTGGGCATTCCCCATTGACATTCCTCTCGCACCTGCGCCTATATTCAAAAATTCATTGGAATATTTGGCAAATTGGCCCATAGACCGGTTGCAAAAAAGTATCAGCAACAACAGGGACAGGGGGCAGCAGGTTCTGATTCTTCGGGCTACTGAAGTCGATACCATAAACTAATTCTAACGCGTTTTTATTCAGAATATTGCGACGTTTTCAGGATGCGAATATCCCTTACTTTTACCAAAATTCCCCAGAACAATTATGTCGCTTATCGCTGAACTTAAATGGCGGGGCTTGATCCAGGATATCATGCCCGGTACGGAAGAACAACTTTCCAGGGAAATGACATCAGGGTATATCGGTTTTGATCCAACAGCAGACAGCCTGCACATCGGAAGTCTTGTGCCTATTTTGCTTTTGGTACATCTTCAAAAGGCAGGTCATAAGCCATTTGCGCTGCTTGGCGGTGCAACCGGCATGGTCGGAGATCCCAGTGGTAAATCTGAGGAAAGGAATCTGCTGGATGAATCCACCCTGAAGCATAACCTGCAGTGCATACGTAAACAGCTGGAGAAATATCTTGATTTTAATCAAGCTATTCCTAATGCCGCGGAGATGGTTAATAATTACGAATGGTTCAGGGAAATGCATTTTCTTGATTTCATCCGGGACGTTGGAAAGCATATTACGGTCAATTACATGATGGCGAAAGACAGTGTGAAGAAAAGGCTGGATGGAATATCCGGAATGAGCTTCACGGAATTTTCTTATCAGCTTGTTCAGGGATATGATTTTTACTGGTTATTCAAAAACCGGAATTGCAAACTTCAAATGGGCGGCAGTGACCAGTGGGGAAATATTACAACGGGTACTGAACTGATCCGGCGTAAATCCGGAGGAGAAGCATTTGCATTTACCTGTCCTCTTTTAACCAGGGCAGACGGTGGGAAATTTGGTAAGACTGAAAAAGGAAATATATGGCTTGATCCTTCTAAAACATCTTCTTACCAGTTCTATCAGTTCTGGCTGAATGCGGCGGATGATGATGCAGAAAAATGGATTAAAATTTTTACTTTCTTAACCCGTGAAGAAATAGGATCGTTAATGGAAAAGCATATTGCAAATCCTTCAGGAAGATTACTTCAAAAAGCGCTTGCGAAGGAAGTAACTGTTTTTATTCACGGTCAGTCAGAATATGAACAGGCACTCATGACTACCGGGAAATTATTTAATCAAACAGAGGCCTCTGAAAACCTGAGTGAACAGGATTTACACTCGCTGGAAGGTATCGTGAAATCCATATATGCCAAAAGTGAAATCCTGCAGGGTGTAGACCTGGTGCGCTTTCTTGCAGAGACCGGAATTCTACCAAGTAAAGGCGAAGCAAGAAAAATGATTCAAAATGGCGGTGTCAGTATTAACAGGAATAAAGTAGACAATATTCAATTCATTATCGGAACAGAGCATCTTCTTCATGAAAAATATATTCTCATTCAAAAAGGCAAAAAGAATTTTTATTTAGTAGAAGCGAAATAATTAAGGTGATTTCTGCTAATTATTCCTCACATTTTAAAAAACCTTATTTTTGCGGCCTGTTCATTCATTTTGCCCGATAGTATAAAGGTAGTACGACAGATTTTGATTCTGTTTGTCGAGGTTCGAATCCTCGTCGGGCAACAAAAATTAGCCAGTTAAAGCTTTAGATATTGAAATATTTTCTGATAATCCGGATTATCCGGAAAGTATTTTTTGAGAACCGAAGCCGGTATTTTCGCTTCTTCGATTTTCCCGGTTTGCAGCAGTAACAAAGCCAGGGTATAATTCAGCGAGGCATCTTCCGGCGCGATATGCAAACCTTTTTTATAGATATCAATAGCCTGATTGTTTTTACCTTCCTGCTGTAGTAAGAGTCCGAAGTTGTAATAAACCCTGGGATTTACAGATTTAAGTTCAACTGCTTTCGCAAGGGATTTGGCAGCATCTGAAGGATTGCCCATTTCATTATATAGCAGGGCCAGATTAAAATAAATCCTTTCATTTTTCTGATCCACTTTCACAGCATCTTTCAGGACCTGTAAAGCCTGGTCATTTTGACCGGAAAGATTATAGGCGACAGAAAGGTTAAGCCTGGCATAATTCATCAGAGAATCTTTTTTCAATCCGCGCCTGTAATATTTAACAGCGTTGGCATAATTGTTTTGTTTAATGTAATAATCTCCAATCATAACATCGCCAATTGCAAAATCAGACTGATACAATGTATAGGATTCTAACTCTGATTTGGCTTTAATATATGCAGTATAATAATCAGGAGGAACCTGGTTGGAAGGAAGGGGAAGGTACAATTCCGCAGCCGCTATTCGTACTGCTTTTATAGAATCCTGAAGTAATGGGCCGGCAGCATACATCCATTTCTCCGGAGGGAAGGCGGCAAGACTGATCAGGGCGCGATACCGGATATGTGCATCCGGCATATTCAGGCAATTCAATAATGCATTCAGACTATTACCTGTTTGAATTTTACCAAGGTAATTGGCGGATGCGGCCTTGATGATATCAGGAACAGATGTGTCCTTCAATAATTTGATAAGATGTGCTTCACTATTCTCTTTGAGCTGGCTTCCGGGAATTAGGTCCTCAGCAAAATGATATTTCCGTACTGGACCATACCGCTTAATTATTGCATCGGCTGCCCATTGAGGGGATTTGTCCTTGTGGCAGTTGTTACAGGCATTGGGTGTTCCATAAATTACTGAAAGATCAGGTCTTGGAACTCTGAATGTATGATCATATCTGAAATCGTTGCCCATATAAATCTTCCCCGGCATATGGCAATTTTTACATTCAGATCCTGGTGTTCCCATGCCGTGGAATGAATGCGCATAAGAATCGTATGTACTGGCATGACACTGTGTACATAGAACGTTGCCTTCGAATTTGAGTTTGGCCAGATGTGGTTCATGACAATTACTGCATCGTACACCCTGACGGAACATTTTACTTTCAGTAAAAGAAGTATAATTATAATCTTCGTCATTTGCCTGACCATCAGCATAAAAATGGTCTGTTGTCGGAATTTCAGGAATATAATTATCCAATAGTGGAGCACCGGGAATCTGGTTGGGACTGAGTTCAGATCTTCGTGCATGACATATAGCACAGGCATCTATTTCTGCAATTTGTCCTCCTTTTTTTGGGAGCAAAAGGAATGACCCTGTAACTTTTTTTCCACTTTTATATTTTTCTCCATTTATATACTCAATATGCAGTTTGCCGGCACCATGACAGGTTTCACAACTTACATTGATTCTGCTAAACGATGTATGGTATACGTCGGAATCTGAATTGTAATTTTTTTGAAGATTGGTACTGTGACAGCTGGCGCACATGGTGTTCCAGTTAGCTGCATTGCCAGTCCAGTGTAACCAGTTATGCGCAGGAATTTTTTGCCCGGCATATTGATAAAACCATTTTTTATTTTTCACGTCCCAGCTTGCTCGGGTCGACTGCATTCTTCCTCCTGGAAATTCTACCAGATATTGTTGAAGTGGATAATATCCAAATGTGTATTTGATTTCAAAATCCTGGTTACTACCGTCTTCTCCATCAGTGTTGATATAAAATTTTCCATCCTTTTTAAAAAAACGGGATGAAATACCGTTTGCCACCAGTTTCCGGTTATTGAAATCGCCGGCTACCGTGGAATCATTAGCTGGCATCATGGCTTTGAAATGTCCCGAACCCGACCATGCATTGTATTCCGCCGCATGGCAATTCTTGCAATATTGCTCACCTACAAAAGCATTTACAACTGTTTCTGATGAAAACCGGGATTCATTTGGCTTACATTGTTGTATGAAGAGAGACCCTGATACAATAAAAATCAAAATAATTAATATTGTAAAATTCCGCCTTATCAGCATGTGATATAATGAATAACTGGTAAAATACTAAATACCTGCTAATTAAAGCTCCTCCATTACTTTAATAATACTCTTGATGAAAAAACGCAACCTCTTTAGACCGATTGCCTTTATTGAATGATTCTCATAATTTTCAAACATGAAACGGTGTATTTATTTCATTTCTTTTTTACAATGAAATAATATTTTGACATCCTGCTTTATCACTGATTATAACTTTAAGTAAGGGTTTTTATATAGCGATTTTCAAAGAGTGTAAAATGCTTATGTATAAAGGGTTTGCGGAATTTTTTCCCCTTTCTCAAAATTCCCTTTATTCCCGAAATGGGAATCGTTTCATGCTAAAATATATGCCTCCATTTTTCGTTTCATTTTAGTATATCGTAGACGAATATCCTTGATCCTAAAAACCGATAAATGCCCCTGAGAACTATTCCAGGTAGAAAATCATATTATCTGTTGGCAATTATTTTATTGCTGTCGGGTAAAACTCCTGTAATGGCCCAGCTTGTGGCTGATTTTACACCCAGTGTAAATTCCGGTTGTTCACCTTTAACAGTAAGTTTTACGAATAATTCGACAGGCACAAGCGCAACAGCGACCTACACCTGGATTTTCGGTAACGGTAACGGAATTACTACAAACGTAAAAAATAATCCGGTCTCAGCGACCTATTTCATAGGCCAGATATATACGGTTACGCTAACCATCAACGATGGAGGCAAAACAGCTACCATTTCCAAGAATATAACTGTTTATAAAAAACCTGCAATAAATTTCACGGCTGATCATACTGTGGGATGTTCACCGCTGCTGGTTGATTTTTCGAGTACTTTAAGCGCGGGTGACGGAACCATTACAGGAGCCATCTGGAATTTTGGAGATGGAAATTCGCAAAACACAACATCAGGTACGGTTTCCAATATTTATCAGTTTCCCGGCACTTATACAGTCAGCCTGACTGCAACAAATAGTTTTGGTTGTATAAACACTTTTAAGATTCAGGATATGGTGACTGTTTACCCGGCATTGTCTCCATCTTTTTTTGTTGATTCAACAGCCATATGTAGTCTGAATCAGCCTGTGTTATTTCATAATACATCAACAGGTGCCGGCGCTTTAAGTTATTTGTGGACATTCGGCGATGGAGGTACGAATACACAAACTAACCCCTCACATCTTTATGCAACAAAGGGGAATTATGATATCAGTTTAGTCGTTTCAAATACCTATGGTTGTTCTTCGACGATTACCAAACCCGCATTGATCAACGCGGCCAATTACAATGCAGATTTTACTACAAACTTTGCATACTGCCCAGGAAATACCATTCTTTTCATAAACAAAAGCACTCCTGCGCCAAGTGCAAATCCAATCTGGACTTTCGGTGACGGCGGAAGTGGAATAGGTATTACCTATGGTCACAGTTATGCCGCAGCGGGTGCATATACGGTTTCGATGTATGAAAATTTTGGATCCTGTCCCGATACCGTTACAAAAATAATTAATGTATTGGCAGCTCCGAATATCAGCCCTTTTATAATTAACAAAGGAACCAGCTGTTCTTCGCCAATGACGGTTAATTTCGCCGACACCAGTTCGGGCGCTACAAACTGGCATTGGAATTTTACCGGTAATCCTGGTGACACTTCTGATTTACAAAATCCAAGTTTTACCTATCTGACAAATAATTTGTTTTCCCCGACACTTACCATTGTCAATTCCAATGGTTGTTCTTCAACCATATCTGAAACTTTTAATACAGCACAACCAACAGCAAAGATACATGCTGATACAACCTTAATTCCCTCAGCGATTTATTGTGCAGATGTGCAGGCAACGTTTACTGCAATTTCCCAGGATACACTGGCAACCTATTTCTGGTCATTCGGAGATGGAACAACTTCTGCAAGTCCAAATCCGGTGCATGTTTTTTCAATACCTGGAACCTATATTATCAACCTGAGTTTTACAACGATACATGGATGTTCCGGCGGCGCATTTCCATCCGACACTATTATCGTTTATCCTAAACCACATGCAATTTTTAATGCACTGGATTCATTACCCTGCGCAACCAATCAATTGGAAACATTTCATAACCTGGATGATAGTGCAGCAAAGTTCACCTGGTTTTACGGAGACGGCAAATCGGATGTCAATAATAATATTTATCATACGCACCTGTACCAGGATTCCGGTTCTTATAATATGACGCTGATTGCTTCCAGCCCTGGCTGTAAAAACGATACTTCCACGATCACCCGTTATGTAAAAACGACTCCTATACCTACACTTACAATAGTGAATAACTGTGACAGTGACCGGTTGAGTGTTGCGCTAACAGTTGCCCCTCCTGGTGGATCGCAATACATATGGAGTTATGGGGACGGGTCACCGAATGATACAGATTATGTTTATATACCCACAAAAAATCATCACTATCCGAAAGGTGGTGTATATGCGGCATCGGTTACAGTAACATATGGAACATGTATTCAAACAACCGGACCTGTACCTGTATATGTACTTTCTAAACAGAGCCCGGTATTAAGTTCAACAAAGGATACAATTTGCGCAAGCTCCACGCTTCCGGTTGTTATCAACGGACTGGATACGAATTACCAGCGAAAATCTGCAGGATCAAATACTTACTATAATATTTATAAATGGCAGTATAACGATGGTACATTATTTAATCCTTCCGGGGGTACCAATATTAAAAATTCATTTGCAGGAAATGTTTCTGGTCTGATTGCCGGAAAGGATAGCATTCGGGTTATAATTAAATCCGGATTTTTTGGATGCTATGATACGAGCAATTATATACCGATTCATATTATAGGTCCGGTTGCAAAATTCGGAGACGAAAACCAACTTTGTTATCATGCGCCTGTAATCTTTACTGATTCTTCTCAGCCGGTCAATGGCGTACCAATTATTTTATGGCAATGGAATTTCGGGGATGGAAATTCGGTCACAATACCCACAGGTGACACAGTACAACATATGTATGCTCTTCCAGGAACTTATAATCCTCAGTTAACGGTGACTGATTCGAATGGTTGTAAAGCAACTGCAAAACTTTCGATCACCCAGGTCTTAGTTTATGGTGCCAAGGCGAATTTTTACTGGAAACCGACAGCTATTACGCCGGGATTTCCCATTACATTTTATAACACTTCAGTTAAAAATACAGGGGTAAATTATCTTTGGCGCATTTCAGGAAGTGGCGCAACTTTTACAAATCCTGATTCCATAGTAGTTACATTTCCGAATGTAGGAACGGATACGGTTACACTGATTGCTTTTCCGACAATGGCCGGGACATGCATCGATTCTCTTGTTCAGCCTTTACAAATACAAACAATTTCTGCACCATTTACAGATTCATCTTATTACTACAATAACTCCAGTTGCCCGCCTTTGTTTGTAAATTTTACAGCTTATCCGGTAAATACTACGGGTTTGCATTGGGATTTTGGAGATGGAAAGGGGACTGCAGATAACAAGATCACTCCAAAATATGAATATGATATCCCTGGTACATATATCGTCTCTCTAACCGGATATGGTGCAAATGGTATTTCAGTTATCTCCTATGATACAATTATTGTGAAGGGACCATTCGCAAAACTCTATTCCACGCTCGATCAGGCCTGTGTACCTGCAACTGATACATTACATGCTACTGCAAGTTATATCGGATCATATACCTGGGATTTTGGAGACGGAACGGTAATAACAACACAGGATTCAATAGCGGTTCATACATATATTTTACCTGGTTTATTTACACCAGCTCTCATTCTTACGGATTCAACCGGATGTCAGATGTCTTATAAATCAGATCATCAGATATTGATGGACACGCTGTTTGCAGCTCTGGGTCCTCCGGTTACACTATGTGGTACAGGTTCCATTTCATACGGTCCGCATGTTGTAAGTTTTGTTGCAGATACACTGGGATATCCACTGACTTATCATTGGGATTTTGGAACCGGAGCAGCAGGGGATACTTCAAATATTCTGAATCCGACATTTGTTTATACCACTCCGGGTGATTTTGTAACGGCATTGCAGGTAACATCTCCGGTTGGTTGTACAGCGATGGCTTACGATTCAATACATGTCATCGGTCCTTTCCCCATGCAACATTCTCCGGATACTACCATATGTATAGGAGGACTTGCAATCCTTCAGTCCGGCGGCGCATTCAATTATAATTGGTCGCCAGCTAATACACTGAATACCAAAATTGGTGATAGTGTAATTGCTCGTCCTACGGTCACAACAGATTATACGGTTATAGGAGAAGATAAATACAAATGTTTCCTGGATACTGCAAATATTAAGGTTACGGTGGATTCACTTCCGGTAGTTACGATTCCGCCACCAGAACCTGTTCTAGCAGGATCGGATGTTCAGATTGATCCAACCGTGAGTGCTGATGTTGTATCATGGGCCTGGTCTCCTCCTACTTATTTGAGTTGTACTGATTGCGCTTCGCCGGTTAGTACACCGCTCGCGCCAACTACTTATACGGTCACGGTAACCACCGCTGCGGGGTGTACATCCAGTACTTCAGTAAACATACGATTACTCTGCTTACAGAGTGGTGTGTATATGGCGAATGCATTCAGTCCGAATGGTGATGGAAATAACGATTATTTCTATCCAACCGGAAGCGGTGTCAAAGTGGTCAAGTCCTTCCAGGTTTATTCAAGGTGGGGTCAGCTCTTATATTCAAGGACGGACTTTCCACCGAATGATAAAAAATATGGCTGGGACGGAAATCTGAATGGAATTCAACAGCCCGCCGATACCTATGTATATGTTACAGAGATGATATGTTTTACAGGAGAAAATTTTGTGTTAAAGGGTACGGTAGAATTATTGAGATAAGTGCAATAGAAATGACAATGAAAAAACTATTTCATGTTTTCATTTTACTGTTTCTAATAATTGACGTGGTTTCTGCGCAGGACCCTCATTTTTCTCAATTTTTTGCTTCTCCGCTTACACTGAATCCGGCGTTAACAGGTAAATTCAATGGGGATCTTCGCGTTGCGGGGAATTACAGGGATCAATGGCCAACAATAAACCAGGCATATGTTACTTCAACCATATCAGTAGATCTGCCCATATTCCAAAATGGAATGCCTGAAGGTGACCGATGGGGTCTCGGCATGATGGCTATGACGGATAAAACAGCAAATGGAATATTGACAAGCAATTATTTTGCACTTTCAACTGCATACCACAAAACCATTGACGAAAATGGATTACAAACGATCGGTGTGGGTTTCCAGGGAACCTATGCAAATAGAATACTGGATGGACCGAGGCTGCACTTTCTGGATGGACTTCAAATTGACGGGACCTGGCTTCCCTCAGCAACTGAACCGGTTAATCTTCAGGTAGTGGCTGCAAATTATTTCGATATGAATGCAGGTGCTTTATACAACGGTTCACTCGATGGAAACAATGAAGTATATTTTGGTGTTGCCATGTATCATATCAATCAGCCAAAAGAATCATTCCTTGGCGTAGATAATATCACCATACCAACGAGGCTTACAATTCATGGAGGTGGATATTTCCCATCCCCGAGTACAGGGAAAACATGGTATGTAAGTGCTTTATATAATAAGCAGTCAACTGCCAGTGAATTGGTATTTGGAGGTGCGTTGGAAATAACTGCAACCAATGATGATAACAAAGTAGCGAATGTTTATTTCGGCGCATGGGCCCGGGCAAACAATGTTTCTGATGCTATTATTCCTTATGTAGGAATGGATTATGGAAGTTTTAACCTTGGAATAAGTTATGATGTCAACATATCAGGGTTTAAAGTGGCTTCTCAGGCCCAGGGTGGATTTGAAATCTCCCTGATTTATATATTTAAGAAACCGGCGGATGGGACCTCCCGGAATGAAGTGCAGTGTCCAAGGTTTTAGTATTCCCCGGATGGGAAAATTTTCAAATCAGGACGCATTTTTACCCGTGTTTTTTACTCATTTTCTTTGCTATTAATACGCGGAAACCCTTGTATTTACAGGGTTTTCCGATTATCTTGTATTTGTAATTCACCATATCCCTAATACCCATGAAACAAAATCTATACAAAGGTTCATTGATCCTGCTAGTAACTTTTTTATGTGCAACAGCATGTAAAAAATCAGTCGTTCCTACTAACCCGGATACGGGTACGAATGTAATTACTCCACCGCACGACACAACGCAGGCAACTACGCCGCTGCCGCCACCTGTTCCTTATCCGGTCAGTCCGGTTCAGGGATGTAATTTTGCGCCGAACTATGGAGATTCTATCGTTTATCCGCAGCCCAACACTAACGGCGACTATTTTGTGTATCCCCAGAACAACCAAGGTATTCTGGGAACTTATTTATCATGGCCTGCCGGACTGGTTTTGGATTCCAAAACAGGCGCTATTGATCTGACCAAATCAGAAACCGGCGAACGGTTTGATGTTGCCTTTGTGCAAAATGGTACGACAGACACTTGTATGTCCCAATTGATTGTTGCCGGTGCGGCATATATGGATAGTGTTTACGTGCTGTCCTTAGGTGATACCATTGCAAAACCTTATTACAACGCCAATCCCAACTGGCCTGCACCCTGTTTAACTAATCAGGGACAAGGATGTGATTTTGACTACAATAATTTTGCAAAGAATCAGGGAGTAGTAATAGATCAGAAAACAGGATTTATTGATTTGAAAAAGACAATGAAAAACAGCCTGTTTGGCCTGCTTCCAATAAACGGTACAACCATAAATACAACAGTCTATTATTGGTTGAATGATAATAGTAATTACGCAAACCAGAAGATCGGGTTGCAAATCGTTTTTTACAATCATAGGTCCGATATATCCGGCGGGTTACTTGGTTCAATTACCAGTAGTCTCGTGAATACGCTGGATAATTTGTTGTTGAGCAAGGGTCCTTCACCCAGGCCACCACTCATCATTATTGTCAGGGATAATAATTAACCCTCTTTAAGTCTGACAATATTGCGCTTTCCCGGACGTTAAAACAGAGCTATTTAAAACCTGTTTATGTCCGGGAAAGTTTTTTTAGTACTCCTCTCTTTCCTGATGATTTATTCATTTAAACAATATTCCCCAGGTTCTCCTGTATTGAAATCGATATTGTCCAAATATAACAGGGCTGATCGACTTTTCTATTCTTCCAATAATTCTCCTTTAAAGGATAGTGTATGCATTGCGGGTTTCAATGAAGTCATTTATGAATTGAACAGTATATCCCGCTCCGTATTCATTGACAGCCTCCTTTACCAGGCCAATTATAAACTGGGTATAATGTGTGATGTTAATAAAGATTATGCCAGGGCAACCAGTTCTTATTTACAGGCGATGAAATATACTTCTGATTCGGGAAAACGATTCAGTTTAAATGTATTAAGTGGTTCTGGCTATTATAACCTCAACAATTTTGATTCAGCGAGTTATTTTCTTTTACGTGCGGAAGAAAGTCCGGGGGAGTGGGGATCATTTGAAGATCGTATCCGACTGTATAATACCCTGGGAGTTCTTTATTATGATAATGGAAACTATTTGCAGAGTAAAAATTATTTCAACCAGGCGCTACAGCTGATTGAAGCTAAAAATCCATCAGATGATTTTGTTTATAGTTTACAACTGAATATGGCGACCTGTTTTTATAAATTGGGGTTATTTGAACAGGCGCTCATCCTGTATAGAAAAATTCTGAAATTCCAACTATTGCCGGATCCATTATACATGAATATGGGAAGGGCTTATGCAGGATTACATCAATATACCGAAGCCCTGGCTTCATTCAAAAAAGTAAAGGTCAGAGCCATACCCGGGGTACTAAATGAAATGGCAAGGACGGCATTGGAAACGGGTAATCCCGATTCAGCTTCAGCATGGCTAAACCAATATCAGCGTGAAAAAAAATCTATTCGCAGCAATTCATTGGATGATGGGGTAAATGAACTATACTCCGGGGACCTGGATATTTTTAATAATCAGCCAGAATCAGCTTTGAGGCATTTTCAGAAATCGCTGATCATTTTTTCTGGAAATTTTACTGATAAGGACATACATAAAAACCCGGGAAATTTTACAGGGTCTTTTGCCTATTACAGGTTGTTTGAAGTGTTGGTTAAGAAAGCGTCTGCCTGGGAGATGGAATATAAAAGAACTTCCAATCCCGATGATCTTAAATCTGCTTACGATTCTTATCAATCGACCATTTCATTCCTTTCATACATTGAAAGAAGCTATGAAATGGACGATGCCAAGATACTTCTTAAACAAAAAAGCAGCGAGGTTTATACGAATGCACTTATTGTTTGTCTTGAATTAAATAAATTATTCCCAAATACAGGATACGAAGAATCTGCGTTTCTAATCACTGAAAAAAATAAAGCCTCCGTAATGAATGCTCAGCTCAGGGAACGGAGTTTTTTACTTTCCGTTAGGACTGGAAATGACGTTGCGGGTCAGGAAAGGAATATTAAATTCAATATAGCGCGACTGAACTCTAAGGCAGAAGAGGAGGTGAATGCGCAGGCATTGCAAAAAATAAACAATGAAAAATCGGCTTATGAAATTCAACTAATAAACCTGCGCCGGAAAATGGAAGGAGATAACAGGTTTTATCAATTAAAGTATTCGGATGATTTTCCGGCCATTGAACAATTGCAGAAATCCATTGGATCCGATCAATCGTTAATAAGTTTTTATAATACCTCTGAAAAAATAGAAGTATTTGTACTGACAAATTCCTCTTTCCATCTGATTGAACTGGATAGTGGTGAAGCAATTCGTCGCAATATAATTTCCTGGATCCGGATTCTTCAAACATCGGAAGGTGGCAGGCATGTTAACACAAACCGATTAAAAGAGAACCTTTATATACAATTCATGAAACCTGTAATCAGTTTGGCAGGAAATAAAGATGAATGGATTATCATTCCTGACGGGCTTCTTTTTCTTCTTCCATTTGAATCTTTACAAGGGGATATGGATGGCAGCCTGATTCTTGAAAAACATACGATCAGCTATGAATTTTCAGCAAGGTTTATTGTTGAGAATCGCAGATATTTTAATATTCAGGAAGTACAGGATCCTGTACTTTCTTTTGCTCCTTTTTCTCAAAAGGGAGCCGATTTGAAAGCTGAAGGAATGGGCTGGCTTGAGAAATTACCCTATTCAAAAGAAGAGATTTCCGGGTTGAAAGGGCGGCGTTTTGAAAATCAGAATGCAAGTAAAAAGGAATTCATTAAAAACCTGAACAGTTGTCCAATAGTACACCTTGCAACGCATGCAATCACTGACATGGATAATCCATCCGCATCCTATATTGCATTTTTTCCAGCGACTGGTATACGATCAGAAGATTTTCTTTTTCTGGATGAAATATATTCGCTCAGACTGGACAGCTGCGAATTAATGGTAATCAGTGCTTGTGAAACCGGAAGGGGAGAGTATATTAAAAATGAAGGTGTAATGAGTTTTGCCCGAGCCTTTTTATATGCTGGATGTCCAAGTACCATCAATACGCTTTGGAAAGCAGACGACCACTCAACTTCGGAGATATTCAGGATTTTCTATAAATACCTGGAAGCGGGATATTCAAAATCACAGGCTTTGCAAAAAGCCAAAATAGATTTCATCAAAAATAATCCGGTGAACCGGGATCCTGCTTTTTGGTCTCATATTATTCTTACAGGCGATCCAGGAAGTTTATACAAAAAAAAACAGCCCTGGATTTGGACTGCTTTCGTAATAGCATTTGGCACAATTGTATTTTTCTTGATTGGAAAAAGAATGAAAAAAAAGTCGACGCCTTTCACAGCTAATATTGGAATTTTAAAATAACGTTGTCTAAACTTACTCAGTGTTTTCAGGGATACGTCGACTTTGATTTTGAATTTCATCGGATTGGACTGGATTCTTCATGGGATTTGATCAGAAAATTTTCAATGGTTAAAGGATTTATTGATTTTTCAGGATTTGGTTTTCAAAGGTGTACGGGATTCTTATTGGTTTTCATGACTTAGTGGATTTAATCTTTGTTATATTTAGTAACCGCCGCTTCTTCGGTTGTAACTTCTTTTTTTTATTTTTTTAACTCTATGATTTTCAGATCAATAGAAGACAATTTTATGGCCAATGGATGATATGTATGACTGGTATCCGCTTTCATTTTATTAATTAATCTGATACTTTTATTTATTTCATGATTCATCAGGTAAGCAAGTGATAAATAGTATTCTGATTCTTCACGGAAAGTGTTATCTCGTGTATTATTCAGTATGTTTTCGAAAAGTGAAACAGCCTGTGGAAAATTGCTTAATTGCATTTCAGCCATAGCGGCCAGGAATACTGACTTATTGGATTTATTATTTCCTTTTTGAAAAATAGTTAAAACCTCATTCCAGTTTTTATTTTGGTACGCTTCATCTTCTGAGTCGTGTGATTCCTGTCCTCTCAAATTGCTTAACTCATAACTGGTAAATTGTTTTTCATAAACGGACGGGCTACTTACAGTAAAATATTTATACAAAACTGCAATTCCTATGAGTAGTATAAATATAGCGGCAGCCCGCATACTCATTTTGTATATGCTGCGAATCCTGTTATTTGCTGGTTTTTCAGTCAGAGCTGATGTATATGGAAGTGATTTCCGAATTGATAATACTTTATCATTGATAGAATTCAGGCGAACTGTGTCAATCGCCATATTCAGATATTGCAATTCGTCTGCAAGAGATTTATCATTCTGTACCATGATTTCAACCTGATCAGTATCTTGCAGATTCAGTTGATGGTCCAGATAATCAATTAATATTTCTTTATTCGGTTCCATGATTTTATTTAGATATCAATTCATTTATTTGTTTTACTGCCAGCGGATTTTGCTTTATTTTATCTGCTAATTGCTGCAGGCACTTATACTTTTTGTTTCTGACTACCTGTTCATTTTCGTAGTGCATCTGAGAAACAATTTCTTTCATAGACAAATTCTCATAATAAAATAGCTCCAGAATTTTTTTGCAGGATTCACCGAGATCCTGAAGTAACAAATTCAATTGTTTTTTCATTTCGCGGTCATTTATCAATTCTGTAACTGGTCCCTCTTCCTGATCGCGATCCATTTCAAAAATTTGTTCGCGATTACCTGCCCTTTGCCTTCTTCTGATTTCATTATACCAAATGTTTTTTGATATTGAAATCAGGAAGGTTCTGACGCCAGATTCCTGTCTGAATTTTCCTTTTTGAACGCATTCAATAAACGATACGATTGTTTCCTGAAAAATGTCATCTGCGTCCTGCTCTGTTCCGCCTTTTCCAATAATAAAAGATCTGGTGATTTCAGCGTGATCCTGGTAGAGCTGCCATATGGCCTGTTCTAATAAGTCTTTCTTAAGTATTGCTGCTACCAGATCAGAATCTGAAAATCTGTTTTTCCTATACATAGATTAGTAACTGCTGATTGAAAATATGTAACACGTATTACAGGATTCCGCAATAGAATATGCTTTTTAAAATATAATATTGATAATCAATTATATACAACTTGCATAAATTTCGATAATAAATCACTTATTTGATGGTATTCTTTTTCCCTGTTGTGTGGTCTCTAAGTTATCTTTGCAGCCGAAAATAAAGGAAATTAATTCTTTATCAGCAAACTGCCTGATAGTATAACGGTAGTACGACAGACTCTGACTCTGTTTGTCTTGGTTCGAATCCAGGTCAGGCAACAAAGGCCCCATATTCTCAATATGGGGCCTTACTATTTAAAACCATGAGGGGCCTTTATTCTGGCTGAAAATCCGAAATATGATAACTCCAAATTAAAATCAGCCGCCAGCTAAAGTTTAACCTCTCTTATATAGCAGTCAAAAATGAATGGATCTTAAACAGCTGATTTTTAATAACTTGGAATTGAAAAAGCGTTATTTCAATGAACGATCCGTAAAAATACGATTGATAAATGGAGGTCTTTTACGTTGTAGATCTGGGTTCCGAGGGGTACTTTTAAAGGGTATTTAATCCAATCCTGTTTAAAATTAAATTTATGGAAACTGTTATTGATTTGCTTAGAGCCATTCAGTTAAATATGCTGGATGTGGTGATTGCCGGTCTTTTTATCTTTTCTACAGGCTACCTGATCGGTATGAAAAAAGTTAAGAAACTTACCCACGAAATTTACGGCTTGCAAAGGGATGTACTGGAATTAAATGAGGAATTGCTTTATGGAATTCATGAAAATGAAAGTGAAACACCAGTAATCGGATTAAAGCCCGACAGTATGAAACAAACCAAATTAGCCAAGTAATTTAAATCTGATATTTATTACAAATTTTACACTCCCTGTTTTTTTAATAGTTCAATACAGTAAGCCAAACTGGTTTGCCATGCAGGAATCTGAAGTCCATAGTCTTTTTTAATTTTTGATTTATCCATAAGGGAATAGGCAGGACGTTTTGCCGGCGTCGGATAACCCGAAGTTGGAATGGGTATAATCTGACATTTACTATCGGTTAATTTTTTTATTTCTTCAGCAAATTTGTACCATGTCGTTTCTCCTTCATTACTATAATGATAAATACCTGGTATGAAATGATCCGATTCAAGCATTTGCATTAAGGCGCCTGCCAGATCGCCGGCATAAGTGGGTGATCCTTTCTGATCATCCACAACACGTATGGAGTCCCGTTCTCTCATCAAATGTATCATCGTCTTCACAAAATTGTTTCCAAAAGAGGAATACAGCCAGGAAGTACGGATTACCTGACTGGATGGATTGTTATGCAGAACGAGACGTTCTCCTTCCAGTTTAGAGGCACCGTATATATTTACGGGATTTGTTATTGCATTTTCGTTTAGTGGAGAAGCTGAGGTTCCGTCGAAAACATAGTCAGTAGAAATATAAATTAGCCGGGTTTTGTTTTTTGAAAGCTGCGTGGCAATTAGTCCTGAAGCAGAAGTATTTATCCGGAATACTTTTTCTTTTTCAGATTCTGCTTTGTCAACCGCCGTGTAAGCAGCACAATGGATGAAAATGTCAACAGGATTCCGGTTAAGCCAGGTTTCTATTTTTTTATTATCATCCAAAGGAAATTCTTCCCTTGTCAAAAATGTAAACTGAAACCGGGGATGATGAGTGGCAATCCGGACAAATTCCTTTCCAAGCTGCCCATTACTACCGGTTACAGCTATGCGATATGTTGGGAATTCGGGCATCGGATTAAAAAATAAAATCTGAAATGGAAGGATCAAAAGCCGGCAGTTGTGTATCTTTTTCAGAGATTAGTGTTTTATCCGGTGGGATCTGCCAGTTAATATTCAAAATTGCATCATTAAACCGGATACCTGCCTCGCTTTGTTTATTATAAAACTGATCACATTTATAAGAAATGACAGCTGTTTCGCTTAACACGGAAAAGCCATGGGCAAAGCCTTTGGGAACAAATATCTGTTTCTTATTTTCAGCAGATAACCGAACATCATAAGTTTTACCAAAACCAGGTGATCCTACACGCAGATCGAGCACTACGTCCAGTATTTCGCCTTGTAAAACACGTACTAGTTTTGACTGGGCATGTGGTTCTTTCTGATAATGTAGTCCTCGTATTACACCGTAGATCGAGTAAGATTGGTTATCCTGAACAAATTCATTTGAAATATTATTGGAAAGAAAAAGCCTCTTGTTATAGGATTCAAAAAAAAATCCTCGTTCGTCCGGATAAACAGCCGGTTCAAATATTATAACACCGGGTAAGAAAGTTTCTTTGAATGCCATTATTTATGGTATTGTTTTTCATAATAATGCTGGTATTCGCCAGTGGTAACCTGTTCAATCCATTTTTCATTTGCAAGGTACCAGTCGACAGTTTTTTCCAGGCCTTCTTCAAATCTGAGAGAAGGCTTCCATCCAAGTTCACGATGTAATTTTCCTGCGTCGATGGCATAACGCATATCATGGCCAGGACGGTCTTTTACAAAACTGATAAGTTTGGCTGAATCACCTGGTTTTCTGCCCAGTTTTTTATCCATAATTCCGCATAGTAAATAGATAAGGTCGATATTTTTCCATTCGTTGAAGCCCCCAATATTATATTTCCCACCTGTTGTTCCTTTATGAAATATAAGATCAATGGCTGAAGCATGGTCATCAACATATAGCCAGTCACGAATATTTTCTCCCTTGCCATATACCGGAAGTGGTTGATTATTTTTTATATTAATAATCATCAGCGGTATCAGTTTTTCCGGAAAATGATGTGAGCCGTAATTGTTAGAGCAATTGGAAACAATTACGGGCAAACCATAAGTATGGTGATAGGCCATAACAAAATGGTCGGAAGAGGCTTTTGAGGCAGAATAGGGCGAGCGCGGATCATAAGGTGTCGTTTCTGTAAATAAACCTTCTTTTCCCAGCGATCCGTAAACTTCATCGGTTGAAACATGATAAAAAAGTTTGCTTTCCCAGTTTGGATTCCATTTTTTTCTGCTAACATTAAGCAGATTGCAGGTACCCATCACATTTGTCTTTACAAAAGCGAGTGGTTCTGAGATGGAACGGTCCACATGACTTTCGGCAGCCAGATGAATGATGGCATCGAATGAATATTTTTCAAACAAAGCAAACATCGCTTCCTGGTCATTAATATTACCTTTCTCGAAAATATAATTTGGCAGGGATTCAATATCCCTCAGGTTTTCCAGATTACCTGCATAGGTTAATGCGTCCAGATTAACGATCTGGTATTGGGGATATTTATTTACAAATAATCGCACAAGATGCGATCCGATAAATCCTGCGCCTCCGGTAATCAGGATTACTTTCTTGTATGAACTCATAGTAATATCAAATTTCCAAATAATTTATGCACTTTTAAATTCCTTGGGTTGTTTAAACCATTCTTCCGGAGGCAGAGATTTGAAATAATCATAGGTTATTTTGAGTCCTTCTTTGCGGCCAACTTTTGGTTCCCATTGTAATATTTTTTTTGCTTTACTGATATCCGGTTTACGTTGTTTAGGATCATCAGCTGGTAAGGGTTTATAGATTATCTTCCGGTCTGTTCCTGTAAGTGCAATTACCTCTTCCGCAAAGTCCCTGAGTGTAATTTCAGAAGGATTGCCGATATTAACCGGAAGAGCATAATCGCTCATCAGCAAACGATAGATGCCTTCAATCAGATCATCCACATAGCAGAAGGAACGGGTCTGGCTTCCATCACCGAAAACTGTCAGGTCTTCTCCGCGGAGAGCCTGGCCTATAAATGCAGGGAGGGCCCGACCATCATTTAGTCTCATTCGCGGACCGTAGGTATTAAAAATACGTACTATGCGAGTTTCAAGATTGTGAAAGGTATGATAAGCCATGGTGATAGCTTCCTGGAATCTCTTTGCTTCATCATAAACTCCTCTTGGTCCGACCGGATTTACATTTCCCCAGTATTCTTCAGGTTGAGGGTGCACGAGCGGATCTCCATATATTTCTGAAGTGGATGCGACAAGTATTCTTGCATTTTTAGCTTTCGCTAAACCAAGGCAGTGGTGGGTTCCAAGTGAACCTACTTTCAGCGTTTGAATGGGAATTTTTAAGTAGTCAATCGGACTTGCCGGAGAAGCGAAATGCAATATGTAATGAATCGGACCAGCTACGTGAATGTATTTGCTTACGTCCTGATGATAAAATTCAAATTGTTCCAGTTTAAAAAGGTGCTGGATATTTTGAAGATCTCCCGTGATCAGATTATCCATACCAATCACATGATATCCTTCTTTGACAAATCGGTCACAAAGGTGTGAGCCTAAAAATCCGGCCGCGCCGGTAATGAGTACTCTTTTTTTACTCATGCTTTCTTTTTATAGTGATAACTGTTTACCGGAATTGCAGGCGCGCGTCCGATGCTTTCATAATAAAAACCGAGCTCACCAATCGCATTGATATCAAAAAGATTTCTTCCGTCGAATATCACTTTATTCTTCATTGACGTAACCATCTTCAAAAAATTGGGTGTTCGGAATTCATTCCATTCGGTTGCAATGATTAGCGCATCCGCATTTTCAAGCACATCATATTGATTCTCGCCGTATTTTACGATATCTCCTATCTGTGCTTTCACATTATTCATAGCTTCAGGGTCGTAGACGGAAATTGTGCAGCCCTCTTTTCTTAGTGCTTCAATAATATACAAGGCCGGCGCTTCCCTAATATCATCTGTATTGGGTTTGAAAGCAAGACCCCACAAAGCAAAGTGTTTTCCTTTAAGACTCCCGTCAAAATATTTTTTTATTTTAGGGATAAGATGCATTTTTTGTTTTTCATTGATCGCCATTACTGCATTCAGGATCTTGAATTCGTAATTAACATCATTGGATGATTGCACGAGTGCCTGTACGTCTTTCGGGAAACAGCTGCCTCCATAACCGATACCCGGGAAAAGGAATCTCTTACCAATTCGTTCATCACTCCCGATTCCGCGCCTTACCATATCTACATCTGCACCAAGCCGCTCACAAAGCTGGGCGATTTCATTCATAAAAGTAATTTTGGTTGCAAGGAAAGAATTTGCAGCATATTTGGTGAGTTCTGCGGATCTTTCATTCATAAAAATGATGGGATTACCCTGCCGTACGAATGGATTATAAAGATCTTCCATAATTTTACGGGCTCTTTCGGAAGAAGTTCCAATCACCACCCTGTCAGGTTTCATAAAGTCGTCCACCGCAACGCCCTCCCTTAAAAACTCCGGATTGGAAACAACGTCGAATTCACCTTTGAAATTTTTGGCTATTGCATCATGCACTTTCTCAGCAGTTCCAACCGGTACAGTACTCTTGTCTATGATAACTTTATACTCTTTCATCAGCATTCCAAGTTTCCCTGCAACATCCAAAACAAACCTGAGATCGGCTGATCCATCGGCGCCGGGTGGAGTAGGCAGAGCAAGGAAAATAATTGCCGCCTCTTTAATTCCTGCAGCAAGATCTGTCGTGAAAGTCAGTCTTTCTTCCTTCAGGTTTCTTAAGAATAATTTATTCAGTCCTGGTTCATAAATTGTAATTTCACCGTTACTCAGTTTTTTTATCTTTTGGGCGTCGATATCTACACATATAACATCATTTCCGGTTTCTGCAAAGCAAGTTCCTGTTACTAGACCAACATATCCGGTTCCAACTACGGCTATTTTCATGGTTAAACTTCTATTTAATATTTAGATCAGGTTAATTCAGGAACTCCAGTACACTATTACATATAAAGCCAAGCTGTTCCGTATCAAGCTCCGTATGCATAGGCAATGATATCACACGTTCAGTAAGCCAGTCAGTAACTTCCAGTTGCTGCATTCCGGATTGAAATGAAGCAAACATATTTTGGCGGTGTGCCGGTACCGGATAATAAATCATGGAAGGAACGTTTTTGGCAGCCAGATATTCATTGAGTTTATTTCTATCGGCACCTTCCAGTATCAGCGTATATTGATGAAAAACATGCCTGGTATAGGAAGCGCGATAAGGTGTCCGGATCTTGGGATGGCCTGCAAAAGCATGATCATAAAAATCTGCTGCAATACGGCGTTTGCTGATATATTCATCCAGAAGCGGGAGTTTTATATTCAGTATGGCTGCCTGTATGGAATCGAGGCGGCTATTGCAACCAATGATTTCGTGATAATATCTTTTTTTCTGTCCGTGATTGGCGATCATCCTAAAATTTTCAGCCAGTAAATTATCCCGCGTAAATAGAGCCCCTCCATCTCCATATGCTCCCAGATTTTTGGAAGGGAAAAATGAAGTGGTGCCAACCGTTCCAATAGTTCCTGTTTTATATTTTTTCCCGTCGGGATAAGTATAATCGCTTCCTATGGCCTGGGCATTGTCTTCCACTACTTTCAACCCGTATTTATCTGCCAGGTCCATGATTTCTTTCATAGGTGCTGATTGGCCGTATAAATGCACGGGAACGACAGCCCTGGTTTTATTTGTTATTTGTTTTTCAAGTGAAGCAGGGTCCATGCAAAATGTTTTGGGGTCGACGTCTGCAAATACTGGTTTAAGCCGGAGTAATGCTACCACTTCAGTTGTTGCGATGAAAGTAAACGAAGGTGTTATTACTTCGTCACCCGGTTCAAGACCCAGCCCCATTAAAGCAATTTGTAACGCGTCAGTTCCATTTGCACATGGTATTACGTTATCAATTCCAAGGTAAACGGACAGATTTCGGGAAAAATCAGTCACCTGTTTGCCATTTATGAACGCGGTCGTTTCTAAAACATCAAGAATCGCCTGATCAACTTCACCTTTAATTTTGGCATATTGACCTTTCAGATCTACCATTTGAATTGGCCGCATAAGCTCTTTATTAACGGGCACAAACCTACGCTAAAATAATGGTATATGCAATGACTCAATCAGTTACGAACGGTTGGTGGAAAGGATTACATTTGTCTGCAGAATCACTTAACCCTTCCCATTGACAATCGTTTTATACAATCTTTTTCTCTGGATTTATCAGGTATGTATCCGGATCGTTTCACCATGGAACCGGAAGGCGTCAGCATGGATAAATGGCCGGAAAGGAATATTTAAAACCATCGGTAATGCAGGCATAAAAGGGAAGAAACGGGTATGGATGCATTGTGCTTCACTGGGGGAGTTTGAACAAGGCAGGCCAGTAATAGAGTCCCTGCGAAAACTTTATCCGGATATTACAGTTATCATTAGTTTTTTTTCACCTTCCGGGTATGAAATAAGAAAAAATTATTCAGGTGCCGACCATATCTTTTATCTCCCCATGGATTCTGCCATGCATGCCAAACGCTGGTTGGATCTTGTAAATCCCAGTCTTGTTATTTGGATTAAGTATGATTACTGGTATTATTATTTGCGTGAGTTACGTAAAAGAAAGATACCGGCGCTGCTCATTTCGCCCCTTTTTCGCGAGGATCAGCCCTTTTTTAAATGGTATGGTAATATCCACCGTCTCATGCTGGATAGCTTTCATGCCTTTTTTGTTCAGAATGAGGAATCAAGGCATTTGCTTGAAACCCTGGGAATCGTTCAGTCGGTATTTATTAGCGGTGATACGCGTTTTGACAGGGTAATTGAAATTGCAGAAGGTTTTGAATCATTTCCTGTTATTGACAGTTTTTGCTCAGACCATCCGGTAATTGTTGCAGGCAGCACGTGGGAAGAAGATGAAGAGGAGCTGGATCATTATGCTAACACACATCCGGATATACGATTTATCATCGCTCCACATGAAATAGATGAGGACCATATCACGGATATGGAAACTATTTTTAGAAACACAATTAGATATTCTGTTCTTGAAAATCAATTATCCCAATTAACCAACAATAACCATTCAACGTCCAAAGGACAAGCCAATGTACTGATCATTGATAATATTGGAATGCTTGCACGGTTATATTCTTATGCCAGGATATGTTATGTTGGAGGTGGTTTCGGTGATGATGGTGTACACAATGTACTCGAAGCTGCAGTATATGGAAGACCTGTTGTCACTGGTCCGGTTGTTGAAAAATATTTTGAAGTATTGGAACTTGCTGAAGCCGGGGGCGTAATAATCATTGACAATGCGCTGGAAGCGGAATCTGTATTCAGCCGTTTATTTGAAAATGAAGTGGAATATGCCTTTCACGGAAATGCAGCCCGTGATTATGTTTATGCAAGACGTGGTGCAACTGAAAAAATTATCCGTTATATTCAGGAAAACCGTCTTCTCACCAGCTGATAAAAATGTTGAACGATATCCCTTGAATCGTCCCAACCGATTTTAATTTTAAGTTCTCTTTCCATCCAATATTCCGCTTCGGGTAATATGCGGAAATTATTAATTGTTTTTATACTTCTTTCATACATGGCTTCATCCCCACGGAATAATTCATTGATAAACAAAAACCGGTCGTTTACACCGATGGCTTTTCTCAATTCTTTGACTGGAGAACCCTTCAAAGTAGATCCAAGTTCTGTACTGGCAGATTTTAGTTTATCATTGAGTGAAGTGCTGCCGCCTCCGACCAGGTCATTGATTTCACGATTAATTGGCTGATGGGATAGGGTGGGTATTTCTACAAGCGGGTCTCCCATCCAGGGCTGATGCCCGGCAGGAATAATATGAGCTTCCTGTTTTTGAAAGCTGGTTTCCAATTCCTTTGATCTGGGCTCTTTTTCAA
>JABDDT010000004.1:884-84546 GCA_013287475.1 Bacteroidota bacterium | reverse complement strand
GGCTTTTTATATGTTCCGTTTATACTATTCTATTTTCTGGGGTAAAGAATTTCATAATCATGGGAACTTACATGGAGAAGGAACACTTTCCATGAAAATATCATTGATAATACTCGGCATTTGTACAATATTCGCAGGATTTGTTCCAGTTTCGTCCTTTGTTACTTCAGATGGCGTGCCACTTGAATCACACATTGATATGGCCTTTTCTACGTTCCCGGTTTTAATGGCCGCTACAGGAATATTAATAGCTACTTACCTGTACAAAACTCAGAATAACAGACCCCGGATTATAGCATCTTCCTTTGGCAATCTCTATAACACCGTTTACAGAAAATTTTATATTGATGAAGTATATCTTTTTATAACGAAGAAAATCATCTTCAATGGGATTGGGAGACCGGCAGCATGGATAGATAAAAATATCGTCGATGGTTTTATGAATTTCCTGGCTACGGTCACTGCAAATATTTCGTCTTTGATCAAAGGACTGCAATCTGGCAAAGTTCAAAATTATGCATTGTATTTCTTTGGGGGAATCATCGGTTTGGCAGCACTATTTATATACTTGTTGAAGTAATTCATTGGTTATGGGTTATGAGATATGAACTATGAGATATGAGATATGAGATATGGGTGTCTTGTCCTGAAATGAGTAGGCAGATTTTTAACAACAATCTGATTATATAGAATTAAACTAGTTTAATAAAATGCATGATATTACTTACAAACCCATATCCCATATCTCATAACCCATTTCTCATAAAAAATAACCCATAACCAAAATGTCCCTTACGCTACTTATCTTAATTCCTCTCTTGACGGCGTTGTCAGTTTTGTTTTGTAAAGGACTAAAACAGGTGAGGACTGTTTCTTTGATTGGGACAACCTTACAACTATTTTTTTCTCTTATAATATTGTTTGCCTACTGGAAAGAACGTGCTGCAGGAAACAGTTCGCAGTTTTTATTTGAATCGGACTATTCATGGTTTGAGCCATTACATATTCATTATCATATAGGGATTGATGGAATTTCCCTCTCAATGATCCTGCTGACAGCATTTGTGGTAATTGCAGGAGTTTTGGTATCCTGGACCCAGGAAGTTTTGAACAAGGAATTCTTCTTCCTTCTTTTATTCTTAAGTGCAGGCGCTTACGGATATTTCATATCCCTGGATCTTTTTACCCTGTTTTTCTTCCTGGAACTGGCAGTCATTCCCAAATTCATGTTAATCGGTATATGGGGCAGCGGGAAAAAAGAATACAGTGCTATGAAACTTGCGTTGATGTTAATGGCAGGTTCGGCCCTGGTGTTTGTAGGACTGCTTGGATTATATTTTAACACAAACCTGAATGGTGCACATAGTTTCGATCTGATCCGGATTTCCCAAATGCATATTGATACGAGTGTACAAAATGTATTCTTCCCGTTTGCATTCATCGGCTTTGGAATTTTTTCTGCACTATTTCCTTTTCATACCTGGGTACCTGATGGTCATTCATCTGCACCCACCGCAGCCTCTATGTTTTTAGCAGGTATATCCATGAAACTCGGTGGATATGGATGCTTACGTGTTGCAACTTATTTAATGCCGGACGCTGCCCACCATTATTCTCCGGTCATTGTCTTATTATCAACCATAGCAATTATCTATGGAGCATTTGTCACAATGATGCAGAAAGATCTAAAATATATCAATGCCTATTCATCCGTGAGTCACTGTGGTTTTGTTTTACTGGGCATTGGCATGCTGACACAAACATCCATAAATGGGGCAGTGTTACAAATGGTTTCCCATGGTTTAATGACGGCTCTTTTCTTTGCTGTTATCGGCATGATTTATAGCAGGACCCATACCCGCTTAACCAAACAATTAGGCGGCTTATTAAAAGTCCTTCCCTTTATTTCGACTGTCTTTGTCATTGCTGGTTTATGTTCCCTTGGACTGCCTGGTTTTAGCGGGTTTGTGGCTGAAGTAACAGTTTTTGTTGGCAGCTGGGAAAATCCGGATCTATGGTACCGGCTTGCTACAATACTGGCTTGTGCTTCTATTGTAGTCACTGCCGTATATATTTTGCGCGCTGCAGGAACAGCAGTCATGGGACCCATCACCAACAATCATTACAACCACATTACAGATGCTGCATGGAATGAAAGACTGGCTGCAGGAATTCTGATTACGGGAATTGTTGTTATCGGAGTGGCGCCATTTTGGTTGTTCCACCTGATCAATCCTGGTACAGAATATATCATTCAACATCTGGGAAAAGCACTTGCCCTAAAATAAACAATGAACATGGGAATCGACTTTTTAATATTGATGAAACAGGAGTGGGCAGTCATCATTATTTTATTTATCCTGTTATTCATAAAAGTGAGCAGCAAAGACCAGGCGAACGAATATATTCTGAAACTTGTAAATATATTATTGCTTCTAAATGTTATCGCAGGGTTTTTTGGTTTAAAAGACGGAGTACTATTCAATGAAATGTTCAAAACAAATCACCTGATCGTTACCGAGAAAAATATTCTCTCTCTTGGTACATACATCATAGCATTACAATCGTATCCATGGCTTAAAAACAATAAACACATCCTGGAGTTTTATATACTCCTGCTTACCACTTTGCTTGGAATGTTCTTTATGATCTCTGCAGGTAATTTATTAATGTTCTATTTAGGCTTGGAATTGTCAAGTATTCCATTGGCTGCTCTTGCCAACTTCGACCTTGAAAAAAGAAAATCCAGCGAGGCTGCATTCAAATTCATCATCTCTTCTGCTTTTTCATCCGGCTTGTTATTACTGGGGATTTCCCTGGTTTATGGAACGACAGGCACATTGACTTTATCAGCGCTTTCAGATCATTTATACGGTAGTCCTTTGCAGATATTTGCCTTCATTTTATTAATCTCCGGATTTGGATTTAAAATCTCTGCGGTGCCATTCCATTTATGGACGGCCGACGTGTATGAAGGTTCGCCCGTTACTGTCACATCATATTTATCTGTCATTTCAAAAGGATCAGTAATTTTCGTATTTATGACGGTATTATACACAGCGTTCAAATCCTATATCATAACCTGGTATAATATTTTATTTGTTCTTTCCGTTCTGACGATGGTTGTTGGAAACCTCTTTGCGATCCGTCAGAATAATATAAAACGCTTTCTTGCATTTTCTTCCATTGCACAGGTGGGATTTATTTTAATCGGTATAACCGGATCTTCACAGGCTGGAAGCGCATCAGTCGTTTACTTTGTATTGATATATACTTTCTCCAATCTGGGTGCATTTGGTGTGGTCGGCCTGGTAAGTGCTATATCAGGGAGGGAGAATATAGATGATTATAAAGCATTTTATAAAACCAATCCCGTGTTATCATGGGTATTGGCCATTTCATTATTTTCTTTGGCGGGTATTCCTCCTACTGCCGGCTTCTTTGGAAAATTCTTCCTGCTGATGGCTGGTGCAGGTCAGGGGAATTATATACTTATCACAATTGCCGCATTGAATATGGTTGTTTCCCTTTACTACTACCTGAAAGTGGTGAAAGCCATATTTATGGATCCTAATGAAAATCCTGTTAAAAAATTAATTGTTACTCCTTCTCCCAAACTAGCCTTGTTCATATGTGTAACCGGAATCGTTTTAACAGGAATAATAAGTTATGTTTATGAATATATTTATTCTATGAGCATCGGAATTTAAAATTCTTTTTATGCCCATCAATCAAAATCATTTGTCAGAAGAATTGAATGGTGTTAAATGTGCAATCGTTGAAAAAAATGTATCGCCCGAACGAGCCTCTTTTCTCCGGGAAATACTGTTATTTAATAAATACTCAGTTGAAATAGCTCCTTCTCCGCCTACTAAAACCCCGGCACCAAATCCTGTAATAGAAGGAACAGAACCCCCTTCACTTCCGCCGGCGCCTGCAACATTTACCATCGGCGTAACTGACATGATGTTTAATCCCATCAATGCTATCTTCGGAAGATTACTGCATACACCAGATGGTCATGTAGTTACTTTAGCTTATTGGAACCAAAAAGATCAATCTTCACACGATGAAATACCTTACTATGATACAAAATAAAGATACCCGGATTATAAAGTCCGGGTATCTTCATTGGAGATTTAAGGATTATTTATCCCAATTTGAAAATTGGGACAAATCATTAACGATATTACTACCGACAGTTTTTCCTTCTATGAGTCCTATATTGATGGAAGGCTGATAGTGTATCCCACCATAAAATCTGGAATTACCTGCATCCAATGCGAATTCACGAAATGTATTAAATGTGCGTGCCGGAAATCCGAGATAGTCCCAGGTATGATCCGTTAAGGGTCCGATATTCCCGAAAACAGCGGTCAGTCCTTCGGCCGCGGCTGAGGAAACGACGGCATGAGCTGCAGGATATTCCGGATGATTGGGTGTTGGAATAAAAGGAGCCCAGGTGGCGTCACCGATTACATTCCGGATATAGGTTACGGGTCTGACCTGGTTGTAAACATATTTATAATGGAACACAGTGATCACCGCATCATTCACACATATTCCGGTAAGTGCATAAGCAAGGGCTGCCTTGTCCAGCCGGCTATGCGATTGGTTTATGGCCTGCTGGGCAATACTCATCCAGTGACCCGGTGTGGAAACGCCCGGCACATCTCTCCAGAACAATGCCATATTCTTCTGATCGGTAGTCAGGACTTTGGATGCCTGGTATAGATCATTGACTTCTTTATAAAAATCAGATGAAGGATCTGTAGAATAAGGAATCGGTGAACCCGGTGCGTCATTATCTCCGCTGTTTGCAATAATGCGGCGGTCATTTCCCCAGAACGGGCCGGCAGGAGGCGCAGGCGAAGTTGGAATCCAGAGACCCGGACCTACAGGCGGGGTATATGGCAGGGCATTATTTTGAATATAACTATCCGTAAGGGACCAGGCAAAAATCGCATCGGCAATGGATTTGCCGAACGCAACAGAACGATTAAGCACCTCATTCCCATCACCATTGAAAGTTGAATAAATTGCATTTTCAAGTGAATCGATGGCGGCCAGATCGGTTGCATTTAAATTTGATGATGTAAAAAAACTTCTGTTGAATTCAGCAAGAGATGCATTTACACTGGCAGACCAGTCATATCTTTTATTCTTTTCTGTTTCCGGCAAACCTGAAAGACCATTATATTTATTTTTCCAGGAAGCCAGTCCCGGATCAATCGATTCATAGGCACTGATGCCCGAATAGGCAAAGGGTCGCGAAAATGCACCGTTGCCAATGCCCGTGGCATTTTTATAAATTCTTATCTCCAGCGTCATCCATTTATCAATCACATCTGATGAATAAAAAGACGGATCGTTCCTGCCTCTAAAAGGATCATCTGATTTGTGGCAGGCTGTGAAGCTTCCGATAACCAAGATAAAAAATAAGATGAATCGAAATAATTGTCGGTTGTTAGATAAGATTAAAAAATGTTTCATAACTAAAGTTTAATAGTGAATGAATAATAAATTGATCCATTGTATGGAAATAATAAATCAGTGGGATCCCAAACTATTTAATTGCGCTGAAGACTAAATTATTCTCATTCTTTTACAAACCGGAGCACAAATGAGTGATTCGCCGGATAATAATGGTGGATTGCCGGAACGGGGTGGTATTTTGAATAGTGCTACTTAAAACCTGCAAGCTACCCTTCGAAAATGCTATCTACTCATTCGCCCTATAAAACTTTATCAAATTTTACTATATTATCTAATTATTAAGCATATATGCCTCAGATATTAAATAAGATTAATTTTATCCGGGAATATCCAACATGAACGCTGACTATAACATCATCAAACCGCTTTTGAGGGCAGGAAAAACTTCCTTCCTCAAAATTATATGCGTGGTTCTTATCATTCAGGGTTTACTTTTTTGCAATTTCTCTTTTGCACAGCATCCTAATAAGAAAAGGATAAACAAACTATATCGGGAATTGCCATCCCTGAAAGGAAACAACAGGGTGGATTGCCTTAATTCCTTAAGCGAAGAATACTGGTGGTCCCCACGGCCCAACGCTGATTCGATCTATACTTATGCATCAATAGCCAATACAGAATCGAAACAAAATGATTATCCTGCCGGACTGGCACGATCAATATTGAATTTAGGAGTAAGTGAAAACTATAAAAGAAATTATCCTGTGGCGGAAAGATATTTGCGTCAAAGCATATTACTATCTGAAAAAGTACATGATGATAAATCGAAGGCCTGGGGTTATATCTATCTTGGCTGGGTTCTTTTCCTCAAAAATGAATACTCGGATGCTGAAGATTCTTATTTAAAAGCAACCACTTTCTTCCTAAATAAAGGAGAAGATGAAGGAAGAAGCAAATTATGTTCATATAAAAGTATCCTGTATACAGCCATGGGAGATTATGAAAAAGGCTTTGAATATTGCCGCCAGAGCTTGCAAATAAGAGAAACAATGAATGACCATATTTGCATAATTCTCTCTTATAACACCCTGGGAAACTTATATAAAGCGGCGGGCGATTTTGAAACTGCTTTGGATTATTACCACCAGAGTTCCAAATATGCAAAAGAACACGATATTTTTTGGGATGAGAATGAACAAATTGGAACTATATATTGCAGTTTGAACAGATTCGATTCTTCTTTTTATTATTTGAAACAATCCTTGAGAGCTTATCCGAAAGATCCGATTATTTGGAAGAGTCTGAGCGAAACTTATTTGGCCCATAACGAATTTGATTCATCCCTTAAAATCTCTCTGATTCTTATAAATGGGTTCAGAATCAGTGATGACAGATTTCACTTGATGAGCAGCCTGCTAAATACGGGGAAAGCATATATTGGAAAGAGGAGAGATTCCATCGCTCTTAAATACGCTTTAGAAAGTGTTTCCCTGGCCCAACAGGCGGGTGCAAAACAATCAATGATCGATGGATACCAATTACTTTCAACAATATATAATCATTTTGGTAAATTGGATAGTGCCTTCCTTTATCTCTCGAAATTCTCGGCCCTTAAGGATTCAGTCCTGACAAAAAAATTCTTTTCAAGATTAAATGATTATAAAAGTTCGGCAGAAAACGATAGAAGACTTGCCCGAATGGCGTTATTGGATAAAGACAATAAGATTAAAGAGCAACAGATAGAACAAAAATCGCTCCTCAACACCATTCTCATAGGAAGCATTTTAATTTTTGCGATTTTAAGCCTTATCATATTCAGAATCGTTTATATTAAACGCAGGAATGAAAAACTTCAAAATAAGAGTGCACAAACGGAATTACAACAACAAGTACTACGTGCACAAATGAATCCGCATTTTATTTTCAATTCCCTTAACTCCATTAACCGGTTTATTCTACAAAATAATAAATCACAGGCTTCAGAATACCTTACGAAATTTTCCAGGCTGGTAAGATTGATATTACAAAACTCGCAAGCCTCATTAATACCATTAGAAAATGAAATCGAATCTTTAAAACTTTACCTGGAGCTCGAAGCACTTAGATTCGACTACCACTTTGAATATACCATCTGCATTGACGACAATCTTCAAACAGGAAACCTGCAAGTACCCCCACTCTTTATCCAGCCATTTGTAGAGAATGCGATCTGGCATGGATTGATGCATAAAGAAGAAAAAGGTCATCTGAAAATTGAGCTAATACAAAAAGAAGATATGTTATGTTGCATAGTGACTGATGATGGCATAGGCAGGAAAAAAGCATTGGACATTAAAGACAGGTCTGCTTCCAAATTTAAATCAATGGGCATGCGCATTACGGAGGAACGTATTGCCGTGTTGCAACAAAAGAATAAAGCGGAAACATATGTTCAGGTAACAGATCTGGTATTGCCTGACGGCAATACGGGTGGCACAGAAGTGTTTTTAAAAATACCCATAATACAGAATTAAATGAATAGCAATTGCTTTAATATAAATCACTGCTATCATGATTAATACAATTATTGTAGACGATGAAGTGCATTGCCTGGATACATTAAATATTCTCTTAAATGATTATTGTCCCGAAATACAGGTAACGGGCAAATGTATGTCAGGGAAAAAAGCATTGGAAGCAATTGAAAGAATAAAACCCGAGCTTGTATTTCTCGATATAGAAATGCCATCCATGACAGGATTTGAATTACTCGAAAAATTTGTAAAGATCCCCTTTTCTGTGATATTCACCACAAGCTACGACCAGTATGCAATCAAAGCCATCCGGTTCAGTGCCCTTGATTATTTGTTAAAGCCGATTGATCATAAGGAACTGGTAGCAGCTGTCACAAAAGTTAAGCAACAAAATGTACAGCCATCTGTTGAACAATTCCGTATGCTGATGGATCAGATTATACATAAGGACAATGGTTTTACAAAAATTGCAGTCCCAACAACAGAAGGATTTGAATTGATTCCTGCCGATCAGCTGGTACGCTGTGAAGCCTTTGATAATTATACTCACCTCTATCTTAAGAATAAGACCAGGATTGTTGCCTGTCGAAGTTTAAAAGAAGTGGAAGAACAGTTACATAATTTCACTTCCTTCATACGTGTGCATAATTCATATCTTGTTAACCTGAATGAAGTAACAAAATATGTCCGGGGAGAAGGTGGATATCTGGTTATGTCTGATGGGTCATCAGTGATCGTATCCCGCAGCAGGAAAGATGCATTGCTAAAACTCTTCTGAGTTTTTGGAAATATTTACTGTGTCATCTTTTCCATGAAGACAATGCTCAATTGCACGGACATTGCCAAAATTCCAAGGAAAAGAACTAACAGGGAAAACTTGTTTTGTACGGAAGTCTTGCTCACCCTTAATAATATAAATCCAATCAATAAATTAAAACAGGCCCAGAGTACATTAACAGTGGGGGAAGAAAGTCCTTTCCCCGGAGGATGAGAAAAGGGACTTGGAAAAGAATCACCTGAAACACCATGAATAAAATGAGGAACTGTATTTGCCAAAAAAGCTCCTGCAAAAAAAGCTGCCAAATAATGGTACCATTTCATAAATCTGAGTTTTATTTTCTATCAATATCCCAAAATTTTACCTGCATTGCCGTTGTACAATTTTTTCAGCATATCATCTGATAATGCTAAACCATATAATGGCCAATGATAGTTGAAACGTGCCTGTTCATAAAAATGTTCATCTTCCGTCTCAAGAATACGAAAAGTACTATGATACATATCAGAAGAAGTGCCCATATCTGTTCCATATACGAGACGGTCAGCATATTTCTCCATGAAGGCCTTTGTATACCGGGGTACCGGAGCTATCTCCCCATAACGTGCTGCAATATCAGCCCAAAGGTTAGGATATGTATCAAACAACCTTGCCAGCACGCTGAGATCCGAGCAACAATTAGCAAGATGACAGGCAATAAAAATTGTCTTTGGATTTTCCTTTACCGCATGCTCCAACGTTGCGATCAGCTGATCATGGTTCAAAATCCCTTTCTTCGATAAATCAACTTTCCATGTTGCTGCATTCATCAATCCATCGTTTGTGGAATCAGCAGCCAGATACATCCAGGCATCTTCTGCGACATGTATACTTACAGGCATGTGTAATTCAGCGCATTTTTCGAGCAATGGTTTCATTTGCGGGTCATCAATGTGTAAACCATATCCTGGAACGGGCCTGGAATATAATTCTCCAAGACCCTTATCACCCAATTCACCAACTCCTACAGCGCCCATCTTATGACATCTCTCAAGTTCGGCGATGGCATGTTCCTGCCATCCCGGTTTATCATGACCGGTATAATCAAATCCGCACCAGATAGCAAACCTCTCCTTATATCTTTTATATTTAGCAACAACGGAATCAAACCCCACACCTGTAGAATATGAAAGGATCATCGTTTTCGAAATGCCTGCTTCATCCATGGTTTTCACCCAGGCATCCACGCCGGCATCAGATGTTGGATAATCGTGTGAATGAAAATCTATTACCGGATATCTTGCTTTAATAATGATAACCTGAGTCGTTTTATAAATTGAAACAGGATGAAAGTCTTTTAGTTTTAAATCGTTCATGTCCTGACAATAACATCTGTCAGCAATGTAAATGATTGCTGCTACCAGGCAGAGACGTGGAAGGATATATCTCAATGTCGGAGAATAGAGGATAAAAATAAGTATAGTTCTGTAAACGTGGATAATTAGATACTTTCAGGCATATTTCGTGATGTCAGATGCATTCAGTGGGAATTTTCCAAAACCACATTTGAAAATATTGCAGTATCAGTCTTGGCAGGCAGATGTGAGCAGAAGCCTATGCCTGCATAAAATGGTTTATCAAGATGTAACTGAATGGGATCTCCTACCTGGTGCATAGGTTCGCCATGCATACTTACATAAAGTGCAAAGGAATCACCGCTCTTTTTTATGCCAATACGTTTTGCATATCCGGTTACAAGGTCTGGAAGGCCTTCACGATTGTTGGCACGCATTTCCTTCATGAACTTCCCTTGTTCCGGACGCCAGGCCAGGTGCAGTAACCCACTGCCATGAAGTGCGACTACGGCTTCCTTGGAATCATCACTCAGACTCTGACGAATGATTACGAAAGCTTTGCGATCATCATATCCGGTCGTGTCCGGGAAATTGATATCGGCAGAAAGCTCTACATCGCCAGACTTTTTAATCCAGAGATAACGGAATTCATCCCGTTGATACCATACATTATACCCGGCGGAAACAATTGTATACTGTTTAGTTGCAACATTGTAACTGGAGGATCCAGGTACCAATGCTGCGCCTACGTCGCTCTGTCCCTCGAATATGCCTATGCGGGTATTATTTGTCCTTGTAACCCGATGAAAACCTGCAGGAGGTGGTACCTGAGTATGTGTTGCAGATCCTGGCAACGCCCAATCGGGAACTTCCACTTTTGCCGGCGTTGCTTGAGCGTAAACTTTAAACGATGCCAAACACAATAACATCATGGAAAATAAAACGACAAATGCATTATTAATAAATTTTTGAGAATACATGGTATTCATTTTATTATTTTATTCTAAGATGACAAAAAGTTACAAATAAAATGTATTCAAATTCAGGAGAACGCATTCATAGACAGACTTGTTGTAGTACTGATGTAGTAGAATTCACTATTTGTTATCTATGATGTAGATCTGACGTAGTGTTTTGATAGTCCTTATATCCATGTTTGAACTAAAACTTTGTTATAGCAATGGCTTGATGACCTTCCAAACATTCTCTGCCACTATTTTATGGCCCTCAACATTGGGATGAATACCATCCTTTTGATTCAGGTCAGGTACCCCTCCAACTCCTTCAAGCAAAAATGGAATCAGATATATCTTATTTTTTGCTACCAGTTGCTGAAACATGGATTTGAATTCGGAGGTATATTTTTTCCCCATATTGGGTGGAATCTGCATACCAGCCATAATGATTTTAGATGAAGAATCTTTTCCCTTCACTTTGTCTATGATGAATTGCAAATTCTTTGATGTTTCCGTAAGAGGAATTCCTCTTAGTCCATCATTTCCACCCAGCTCCAGCACAAAAATAGAGACTGGTTGACGCAGGATCCAGACAATACGGCTACTTCCGCCCGCTGAAGTTTCGCCGCTCAAGCCGGCATTGATCACGCGATAGGGTAATTTAAGTGAATCCAGCATTGCCTGTACTAATGAAGGAAAAGCCTGCGAAGGTTCCACACCATATCCTGCAGTAAGGCTGTTACCAAAAAAAACAATATTTTTCCGTTCTTCATTGTTCCCGTGAGGATGTTCCTTTTTAACTCCCGGCTGAACAGGTAAAGATTTAGCTTCCTCTTTTTTACTATGCTGGCTGCATCCCAAAGACAATAACATCATAAAGAACGAGCCAATTATAACAATAACTTTACCCATGAATCTGAAATAATATCTTTCTAAAAGGTATTTTAAAAACATTTACAACCGAAAAATAGTTTACCGCCGTGAATACCATTCTAAACATCCGGGATCTTAGTAAAAATTATTCCAGTGCCGGCAATACACTGACGGTATTGCACAATATTAATTTTTCAGTAGAAGCGGGTTCCACCGTAGCAGTAGTCGGACCTTCGGGCAGCGGAAAAACTACACTCTTAGGTTTGAGTGCAGGCCTCGACCGTTCAACCACGGGCTCCATTGAATTGAATAATATTACACTTGATAAACTCAGCGAAGATGAGCGGGCAAAAGTCAGAAATCGTTATGTGGGTTTTATTTTTCAAAACTTTCAGCTTCTGCCTACTTTAACGGCCCTTGAAAATGTCATGGTACCTCTGGAATTACGCTCGGAAAAAAATGTAAAGAGCCGTTCAAGGGAATTATTGGATAAAGTGGGATTGAGTGACAGGCTTCATCACTATCCGGCTCAGCTTTCAGGAGGGGAACAACAAAGGGTTTCATTGGCCCGCGCCTTCTCCAACAATCCTAAAATTCTCTTTGCAGATGAACCCACGGGAAATCTGGATTCCGAAACAAGTGAAAAAGTAATAAAATTATTATTCGATCTTAATTCGGAAGCGGGTACCACCCTGATCATTGTAACACACAACACGGAACTTGCAGCGGGGACACATCGTATCATTCGCCTTAAAGGCGGAAGCATTATTTCAGATGAAAGAAAGTCATAACCGGATAAACATACGATGGCTATTCAATATGGCCTGGCGCGACAGTCGCCGCAATCGCTCAAGACTGCTGTTGTTTTTATCTTCCATAATATTGGGTATAGCAGCATTGGTAGCAACATTTTCTTTTGGTTACAATCTCCAGCACGATATCAATGACCAGGCCAAAGCACTCGTAGGAGCTGATCTCGTTATTGACTATAACCGTAAGCCTGATCCGCAAATGCAACACATGCTGGATTCTCTTGGAAATCAGCGTTCCCGGGAACGCACATTTGCATCCATGATTTATTTTATTAAAAACCAGGGTACACGACTGGTACAAGTGAAGGCTTTGGAAGGCAATTATCCGTATTATGGAAGGCTGGAGACTATGCCCGTTGAAGCAGGTCTTCATTTTGGTAAGGGACGGCAGGCACTGGTGGATAAAACCCTGATGTTGCAATATGGAGCCAGTATAGGAGATTCCATAAAAATCGGCGAGCTTAGGTTCGTCATCAGCGGTATATTAATAAAATCACCCGGCCGGAATGAAATGTCTACTACAGCTGCACCTCCGGTTTATATTCCGCTTCGTTATCTTGACCAAACCGGTTTGATGCAATAAGGAAGCAGAATTGATTACAGGTATTATTATAAATATGATTCAACAAAGGATATACAAAAACTGGTATCAGCCCTGGAACCGCGTCTTGAACAGGCAGGTATGGATTATGAAACAGTTGAAACCAGGAAAAAAAATACCAGCAGGGCATTCGACGATTTCACCCAGTTCCTCACGCTGATCAGTTTTGTCTCTTTATTATTAGGATGCATCGGAGTTGCCAGTGCGATCCATATTTACATCCGTGAAAAAATGAGTTCAATTGCAATCCTGCGTTGCCTTGGTGTCAGGTCCTCTCAAACATTTTCCATATATCTGATCCAGGTTGCGGGTATTGGTTTCATCGGATCTTTCTTAGGTGCTGTTCTTGGAACAGTGATACAGCAGGTATTACCAGTTGTACTGAAAGATCTTTTACCCTTTCAGCCTACTACAACTATTTCTTTTCTGGCCATCACACAGGGAATTATTCTCGGATTGTTCATTACATTATTATTTGCCTTATTACCTCTTATTTCGGTGCGAAATATTTCTCCATTGAACAGTCTTCGATTATCTGTTGAGCCATCGGATAGTATTCGGGATCCTTTAAAATGGTGCTTGTATGCGTTGATCCTTTTTTTCATTACCGCTTTTTCCAGATGGCAGATGCACAGCTGGCGCAAAGCAGCAGTTTTTTCGGGAAGCATTCTTGTTGCTTTTTTGTTTTTAATTCTCGTTGCGCGTTTATTAATGTGGCTAGCCCGCCGCGTAATACCCTCATACTGGAATTATCTGTGGAGGCAGGGCTTTGCTAATTTATATCGTCCCAATAACCAGACCATCGTCCTGATCATTACAATCGGTTTAGGTGCTGCCTTCATTGGTACGTTGTATTCAGTGCAAAGCATGCTGATAAAACGTGTATCCGTTTCCTCAGGTGTCCAACAACCCAATATGTTGCTTTTTGATATTCAGCCAGGCAATAAAGAGGCAGTAGTTTCAATGACAAAACAATATGGATTACCGGTTCTTCAACAGATACCGATCGTTACAATGCGAATAGAAAATATTAATGGCATCGACGCAGCTAAGGCTTTGAAAGATAGTACAGATTCTATTCCCAGGCGTGCATTTGAAACAGAACAACGGGTTACTTATCGTGATTCACTTTTAGGAACTGAAAAAATTACTGCCGGCAAATTTGAGCCTGCGGTTAAAGCCACCGGAGATACAGCACTTATTTCAATCGAAGACAGATATGCATCACGAATACATATTAAAATCGGAGACCGCATCACATTTAATGTGCAGGGCGTTCTGGTTCCGACTATTGTTGGAAGTTTAAGACAAATAGACTATCGAAGAGTACAACCGAATTTCCGGATTGTTTTTCCAAGAGGCATCCTGGAAACTGCACCACAATTTTATGTATTGCTCACACATGTACCTTCCAGCGAAGTATCCGCCCACTTTCAACAGGCCATGGTTCGCAATTATCCGAATATCTCCATGATTGACCTGGAATTAATCCTGAATGTCCTGAATGATTTATTGGATAAAATCGGATTTGTCATCCGGTTTATGGCAGCGTTCAGTATTTGCACAGGCCTTGTTGTGCTGATTGCATCTGTGCTCATCAGCAAATATCAGCGTATACAGGAAAGTGTTCTTCTTCGCACCCTTGGAGCGAGCCGCAGACAGATACTGATCATTACAAGTTTGGAATTCTTTTTCCTCGGTGCCTTAGGCGCAGGTACAGGAATTATCCTTTCGCTGGCAGGCAGCTGGGCATTGGCCAAATACAGTTTTGAAAGTTCCTTCTCTCCGGAATGGCTGCCTTTAATCGTGTTATTTATGGGAATTTCCGGAATAACCATCCTGATAGGAATTTTTAACAGCAGGGAAATTCTTAATAAACCACCGCTGGAAATCTTAAGGAAAGAGGTTTAAAATTTCTATGGAAACTCCCGTTTACCAGATCCGGGGAATTAAACGGAAACGTGTTTTTTGACAATAACTTTTATACCCGTCCAGATTTTTCGATAAAAACTTCTCTTCGTCAAGAAGCCGGTATATAATAATTATAATCATTACAATCACAAACGGAAAAGCCCAAAACGAATCCAGGGCAAATGGTGTAAAAATAAGCAATAGCAATGCGCCGGAATACATAGGGTGCCGAACGAATTTATAGGGCCCTGTTGAAATTACTTTTTGATTTTCTGCAATTTCAATAATGGCTGAAGTAAAGGTGTTTTCTTTAAAAACAAGAAATACAATAAAAAATCCAAGAGCTACAAAAATATCACCCGTAACTTCAAGATAAACCGGAACATCTGACCAGGCAAAACGATGATCAAAACCAGGAATAATCATGATGCCTATAAAGATTAATTGAGCAAAAGCCTGTATTATTTTTTGAATCCTTTCATTCTCAGCTGCAGCACCGGCATGTATCCTTCGCTTCAATAGTTCCACATCTTTCTTCATCAAAAATAATGTGATCAGCAGGGAAGAAGTCCCGAAAATAATCAGGTAAACCCATGCCTGCCAGTAGTTAAACGTTTCTGCAGGTAAAAAAAACAAAAGGCTCATTATGACGATAAGCCAGAAAAGCCCGAAGTAAGCCTTCCTTTTAACCGTTTGATCAACTTTGTTCATACATTACGAAGGCCTGATTTATAAGATCGTCAGGATACATACTTCCGGCAAAAAAGATGAACAGGATTTATATCAGGAAATTATATACCAGCTATGGAAATCCTATCGGCATCAAATGCTGAAAATATATTGAAAGAACTGGAAAATTGAAGATTGTAACTATACAGTAAGCCGTTTACCATAAGGAACCTGTTCCCCATATTCAATAAATCTCTTAAGAATTCTCAGATACATAGCCCAGCAATAATTGGAGGTTCTGAAATGCCCGTTATTCTCCTGCCAACCGGTATGATAAAAACTGACTTCCGTAAAATTATTTTTCTGGTTTAATGAAAACCCAACTTTGGTACCGATCCAGTCGGCATCTGCTTCGGTCATTTGCAGCTCAAAATATTTATTTAATTGAAATTTAGTCACAGCAGCCTTCCATGTATAGCCGGGACCGAAATCAAGAGAATAAACCGCACATGATTCAGGCCTTCCTTCCGAATGTTCAGTCCACCACTGATCAAGTCCCGCAGAAGTGCTGATACCCTCGAAAACTTTACCGGGAGAAGCATTTATCGGGAAAGAGTGAAAAATGTCCGGCATAAAATCAGCTATTGATAAGTTAATGCTTCAAAATTATATCTTTCACTCTTCATTCAATAAAACAAATACAAAAGATGCGGCGAGCGCACCCAGAATTGGACCAACGATATATACCCATAGAGATTGAAAATGATTACCCATCAAGGCAGGGCTGAATGAACGGACAGGATTCATGGAAGCCCCGCATATCGGACCGGCAAACATTGCCTCTAAACCTACTGTCCCTCCAATAGCTAATGCCGGGCCAAGCAAACTATGATCCTTCTTTTGGGTTGACGATAAAATAACAAGCATTAATAAAAAAGTAAGTACAAACTCCAGCACAAGAGATTGAATATCCGAGCCTCTTGGAAAAGTAGCTCCAAGAAATTCATTTTTCGGAAATAACATGTGTAAAATGAAACTGGCAAGACAACCACCTCCCAGCTGCGCGACTATATAAGGTAAAATATTTTTCCGGTTGAAACGTCTTGAGACAGTTAAGGCTATCGTTACTGACGGATTAATATGAGCACCTGAAATATGACCGAATGACAAAATCATCGCCATAACGATTAATCCGAAAGTAATGGCAATTCCAACATGTGTAATGACTCCCCCCGTTTCCTGATTAATTATAATTGCACCTGTTCCACAAAACACCAGGCCAAATGTTCCCAAAAATTCTCCGGTAAGCCTTTTACGCATATTATTAATTTGAGCAGCATCCGGATTCACAGCATGAATCTTTTGATTTTTCAGCATATACAGTAATGCTGTAGATTCCTGTTCCCGAATTTCTAAATTCCTGGATTTCTGTTTCTGAGAGATAGGATCTCAAAATATCATCAGGAAGAGTAATTGATTTTTCTTTCTGAATCATAATATTTCGAAATCCGTTTATCTTAATCAATTCCAGGTATGCTTGTTTTTGAATGGCGCCTGCTACACATCCTGCATGCATTTCTGCGGCTTCCCGAATCTTAGGAGGTAAATCACCTGCTAAAACAATATCAGATATACTAAAATGTCCACCTGGCTTTAAAACCCTCATTATTTCTTTAAAAACGCCGTCTTTGTCCGTTATAAGGTTTAGAACGCAATTGCTTACGATTACATCAGCGATATTCGCTGAAACCGGCATTTTTTCAATATCACCTTTTCTGAACTCTACATTTTGATACCCTAGTTTTTCTGCATTCACTCTGGCCTTATCTATCATGGCATCCGTAAAATCTATACCGATCACTTTTCCCGTTTCACCTGTTTCAGAACGCGCTATAAAACAATCATTCCCCGCGCCTGATCCAAGGTCAATTACCAGATCTCCTTTTTTTATCCCCGCAAACTGAGTTGGAAGACCACAACCAAGCCCCAGATCCGCTTCCGGAATATACCCTTCAAGGTTTGCATAATCCTCTGTCATTATATTATATACTTCAGTTGTGCAACAACCGGAGCCACAACAGGAAGTCTGATTTTCTTTCTTATCCTGTAAAGCGATTTCGCTATATTTCTGACGCACCATCTCTTTGATTTGTTCCTGTGTTTTCATGAATTATGTATTTAGTGATGAAAAATTTTAATCTGTTACACCCTAAAGTTTGATTTGCCGGATTCTTTAATAAAGTCCTGAACAGCTTTATCAATTTCATCCCTTATACGGCGGGTATTTTCTAAGACTTCTTTTTCGGATCCCTTAAATGCGGATGGGTCTTCAAAGGACCATGCCAGTTTTTTCCCTTTCCCCGGAAAAACAGGACATTTATCTGCACTGGCTGCATCACAGACGGTAATAACTGCATTGTAGGACTTGCCTTGTTTTAAAAGATCAAATACACCCCTCGTCTCCTTTTTGCTCAAATCAATTCCAACTTCCTGCATGACCTTTACAACATTTGGATTCATTTTACCAGGCTCAATACCTGCGCTTTCGGCCTCATATTGACCTTTCCCATGTTTATTTAAAAAGGCTTCTGCCATTTGGCTGCGCGCTGAATTGTGAATACAAACAAAGAGGACTTTGCGTCTAAGCGCTGACATAAAAAAGTATTATTTGTTTAATGCAATATTGCGATTGATATACTGAAAAAAATAGCTAACAACATTTGTCTGAATTATTATAACTCACGAAAAAACTCTCAAATGAAGATTTAAACTGCTTCCACACTTTCGGATCTATGCAATAGCAAACACTGGTTCCCTCAATAGTTCCCTGGATCAGACCTGCATTTTTTAATTCTTTTAAATGCTGCGAAATGGTTGGTTGAGCCAACCCAAGTTCTTCGACCAGATCACCGCAGATACAGGAATTGATTTTAATTAAGTGCTGAATAATAGCTATCCGTGCCGGATGCGCCAGGGACTTCATCATGGTTGCCAGCTTATTCTGCTTTTCTGAAAATATTTCTGTTTTAGTAAGGCCCATATATTTATATAACGCAATATTACGATGAATAGGTATTCAGGAAAAATTTATTTTATTTACCGATCCTATTCGTAAGCCATTCTTTTTTATTCTGACGTCATTATTTATCTGACTATCCGCGAATTGTACTTTAACAGGCAATACCTATTTTTGTCCACTACATGAATAATACCAACACCGGCAGTCAGCGGGCGCTGCTCCAGAGAATTGCCCGCAGCGCCATGCAGGATAAGGGATTTCTGATTGATTTCCCATCTACAGTGATGACAACACTTAACAGCTTGCAGGAAACAGCGCCTAAAATTTCAGATCCGGTGCGCGACCTCCGGAACCTGGTCTGGTGTTCGATAGACAATGACGATTCAGAAGATCTGGATCAACTCTCTGTAGCCATTCCTATGCCATCTGACGAAGTAAAAATCCTGGTAGCAGTTGCAGATGTGGATTCTATCGTGAATAAGACTTCTGTTTTTGAAGAACATGCAAATCACAATACGACTTCGGTTTATACCAGCGCGCTGATATTCCCGATGCTACCTGAAAAGCTTTCTACAGATCTGACTTCTCTTAAATATAATGCAGACCGTTCTTCCATTGTAGTTGAATACATTGTTGCAGTGGATGGCACAATAAAAAATCCCGATATCTATCCTGCTATCGTTCATAATAAAGCGAAACTTGCATATAACAGTACCAGTGCATGGATTGAAGGAAATGGAAAAATGCCGGATGCTATTGCTGCAGTTCCCGGACTGGATCAAAATCTCAGACTCCAGAACGAAGCGGCAAAAAAACTGAAAACCTTACGTTATCGTAACGGCGCACTCAACCTGGAAACAATTGAAGCACGGCCAGTATTCCAAGGAGATAATGTGAGCAGCCTTGAAGAAGAAAAGATGAATGAAGCAAAGGATATTATTCAGGAATTCATGATCTGTGCAAACAGTGTTACCGCACGCTTCCTTACTTCTGGAAATTTTCCATCCATCAGAAGAGTGGTACGTGTTCCCAAACGCTGGGACAGGATCGTGCAACTCGCATCAGAATGGAAATTCCAACTTCCTCCCCAGCCGGATTCAACTGCACTGGATCAGTTTCTCCTCTCAGTAAAATCCTCCGATCCTGATCAGTTTCCCGATATTTCACTCAGTGTAATTAAATTGCTGGGATCGGGAGAATATGTTGTGGAATACCCTGGTGAAAAAAGTGTTGGACATTTCGGATTGGCTATTAAAGATTATACGCATTCTACTGCTCCGAACAGACGCTATCCTGATTTGATCACACAAAGATTATTGAAAGCTGCACTATATAAAAATCCAATACCTTATACAAATATAGAACTGGAAGAACTGGCGGGCCATTGCACAGATATGGAGGATGGTGCCAGGAAGGTTGAACGCCGGGTTGAAAAATCTACAGCCGCACTTTTATTGGGCGGAAGTATTGGAAGGCAATTTGATGGTATCGTAACGGGTGTTTCCGACAAAGGAACCTGGGTTCGGGTTTTTAACCCTCCGGTAGAAGGAAAAGTAGTCAGTGGTTTCGAGGGATTGGACGTAGGAGACCGAACACGTGTCCAATTAATTCATACTGATATCAATCACGGATTTATTGACTTCAAGCGAATTAAATAATCCTTGTTGAGAGTAGTGGAATCAATGAATTATTATTTCACGAATATCTCTTCCCTGAATAAATATTAATCCGTTTTCTTTTGCTATCCGTTCCGTTTTGGTGGATTCAACTGGTGGCTGGAGCCAAACGATTTTGGCTCCTAAAGGAAGAACATGCTTCGCAATGATTTCAGCATGTTCTTTTGCGGGACGATAAATAGTGACTATGTCAACTGCATTTGGCGGATGATCTACAGGCCGGAAATTAAGGTTATTCACTTCAACTAGGGCTGTAGAAAAAGATTTAGAATCCTCATCTTGGTTCCCGGGATGATCCTTTTCAATAAATACTTGTGAATAGCCATTAGGTGAATATGAATAGACTGTTAAGCCCGATAGAACCAGTGATTGGGGAACATTCCGGTCAGGCCAGTCCACAAGAAGGATTATACTCGCTTTTTCGATGATTGAATTGAAGTCAGTCACTTGACAATTTTATGTGAATGATGATATACATATTACAAAAGTCAGGACAAAATAAATAACTACTCGGATTATTAATGCGTGTCATTATCCTCAGCAATTAATCTCCTTAAAGCAAATACAAGTTGCCTGTCTTTCTCCCTTAGCTTCCCTCTCCTGTCCGGCGGAAGATCCAAAATCAGAATATTATCCTGCGCCGTTGCTTTTTTATAAATCATCAGAAGTTCCTCAGGTGTTTTATAAATGCTATCTTTTGTGTTATAAAACCATTTCTGACTGATGCATACCGTTGTTTCCCAGGGCATATAATAGAGTTTGCCATTATGAGAAAACAATTTGGGATCAGGATCTGCGGGCAGATAAGGATCGCCCATTCTGAAATCGCTTGGAAAATACCGGATCGGATAACCTTCTTTTTGCATGGTTGGCAACAAAAAAGCTGAATCAGGATCGGGGTTATCAGGTCTTCCGATGGACCAGTTCACTCCTACCTGGCATTGTGGTGCCAACACTTTTACTGTTTTATATATTTCAGCAATTGGCCACCGCTCCCGCTTTTTTTCCCAGCCGGCATCCAGCCAGAGTTCAACAATATTTGTATATCTGTTTGTAATACCAATCAATTCCTTTATCTGATTTATAATGTATTCATTATATGCTTTATCCAATGAAAGGTCATTCAAATCAGCATTCTCATGCCTGTCCCAAAGCGAATAATAAATACCCATCCGGACACCATATTTTTTGCAAGCCATAGCCACTTCTTTTACTACATCCGTTTTATTACCCGAATTGCTTACGTCATAATCTGTGTATTTACTATCCCAGAGACAAAAGCCGTCCACATGCTTGGATACCAAAATGACATATTTCATACCGGCCATTTTAGCCGTCCCTACCCATTGGTCTGCATCAATTTTTTCAGGCTTGTAAGATGATGCAGGTTTAGTTCCATCGGTCCATTCCATATCATAAAAAGTATTAATCCCGAAATGGATGAACATACCGTATTTCCTGTCAATCTGGGCTAATTGATAATGACTGGGTATGGAGGAAGGAATTGGTTCTTTATATGCCTGCGAAAAAGCATAGGAAAAAACAATCATAAGGCCCAAAAGAAAAATAAAAATTTTCCTGTTCATATGCTTAAAAGTAGATCTTCCCTTAATATATGACAAAATTCATCTTTTTAGCCAGCGGTCAAACCAAGAAAAAGCTTCAGCCTGCATAGCTTCATCAAATTTATGCGGACCCGGATAATATGAGCATTTATAACGGTCATCAGCACCTGCTTTATGATACAGCTCGGCTAGGATCCTGTCAGCCTCTTTCATTTCTTCAGGAGAATATAATTCATCTTCTTTATCATTCAATATGAGCGTTGGCAATGGTATGCGCAACCCGAGTATTTCGGGAAAATTCAATTCCATGGGAAGAAGAGGTACGTATACCATCCATGTATGCGTAACTGACTTGTATAATAAGAAATCTTTCCAGGTTGTCATGAATCCTACGCTAATAGCACATTGGATCCTGGGATCGAGGCCGCCCATGAAGACTGTCCGAAGACCACCACCGGAAAGTCCGGCGCATCCAACACGTTTAGCATCGACGTCTTTCAGTGAACAGAGTATATCCAGCGCTTTCTGATCTTCCGCAAAAAACATAGCTGGCCATGAAGTGCCTGCGCTGAATAAGGATTTAGCCATGATATGTTCATGGTCTGATGCCCAACTATTATAAGCAGTGATATTGTCAGAATTCTCCGGATCATCGTCATTCAAACCCCTCCTCAAAGATTTCGGAACGTCCCGCAGCATCACACGCCGGCTCCCAAAAGCAAAAGCATCAGGTACTAATACGACATATCCTTTTTTGGCCAGTTCATTCGCCCAGGCCAGTCCGGAATAATATTCCTTCTGATGTGCAACCAATAAAGGATGCAGTGTATTTTCTGTCTTTGTAATTTTTCTTTTGCCGAAATATTTATTGCCTCCATGATCATGGAATGCAAGTACACCGGGAAGAGGTCTGTTTGCATGTAAAGGTTTCAAAAGGGTCGCTTCTGTAGGTCGGCCATAGGGAAGTTGCCATTGCAATTCCTGTATCAATAAACCATCAAATTCAATTTCTTTTATCACACGGACTTCCGGCAGTCCACCGATATCAGGAATAGACATCCTGTCTTTAACCCTTTGGCTTGCGACAGGACGCCATGATTCTATATTGGTCCATTCAGAATTCCTAAATGAAAAAGAAGGTAATTTATTCGCGGTAAGGGATGCAGCCCAGGGACCATATAAGCCAATCATGGAAAGCTCTTCATCATTAAAATCATTGGGATTCTTCTTGTTCATTGTTTTAGGATAATCGCTCAGGGTGAAATCCGCTGAAAAGCCTTTCATAATACCTCCGGCCATGCCCAGTCCGGCAAGGCCGGAAAATTTCAGGAACTCCCTTCGATTATTTTTCATTCTTACGGGTGACTTTCGGCAAATTTTTGTATCAATGTAAGCTTCTGCTTCTTTTATTTATGCTGCTTAAAAAGCCATTCCATCATCAACGGATCACTATAAGCACCGAGCCATGAAAAATGTCCGACTTCCGGATATTGGGTAAATCCGGGGTGAGCGCCGGATTTAGTTAAGGCCTCCAGCATATCAAGGGCATAAGAGGGATTCACAGCCGGATCTTCCGCACCCTGGAAAACCCAGACAGGCAAATGAGTAATAGTTGAAACTTTAGAAACATCACCTCCTCCACAAACAGGAACTGCTGCGGCAAATAAACCAGGGTATCTTTCTATAGCATCATAGGTTCCAAAGCCACCCATTGAAAGCCCGGTGATATAAATGCGGTTAGTATCCACAGGCATTGTTTTGATTAATTGATGGATAAGTCCGATCAACAATTCCATGGGTTTGCTTGGTTCAGGCAGAAGGTGCATATCCGAACTGGTTTTACCACGCGAGAAATTGGACCAGCCCATTTTCTCCGGGCACTGAGGTGCAATCACGATGGCCGGATGCATGATCATATTCTGATCTGTTGCAAAATTCATTACGCCCCATTTTAATTGCGCCTCGTTATCACTGCCGCGCTCCCCGGATCCATGTAAAAAAATTACTAACGGGTATTTGCGCAATGTATCCGCATCAGGAAAAAGCATCCTGTATTTCAATGTATCGCCTTTATCATTTCCATACTTACCCGCACTGAATCTTGAGGACTGTGAAAAAGCAAATTGAACATTCAATGCTAAAAGAGGTATCAAAAGAAAACTGATAGATTGTATGTTTTTCATTTCCTAACTTTTTTCATTAGCTGAATATAGTCAATTTCTACACCTGAATCTTTGGACCTTTAATGAGCAGCCAAAATAATAATACCAATTCTCCAAAGAAGGTTATAGCTATAAACTCCAAATTTATATGTGGAAAAATAACCGGTTGTATGGTATTTATAATCCACCCCAGACCATCAGCGATTAATAAGACTCCGATTATCCTGGGTATATAGGAAGACTTGAAAATTAAATAACCTAAGAGTATCAAGTGAATTCCAAAAAAATAATACGCAAATGTCCAACCGTCCCGGAAAGCATGAAGAGAGAACATGACCTGGTAATGCAATTGATCAGCATCAAATATTGTTAAATATTCAGCACTGTTCACTAACCTTAAAACTGTAAGAAGATTAAGGAGCGCAGCTAAACTGATTACGGTATACACCAACCTTAACCAGGCCGTAAGCAGGGAAAGCATCTCATTTACCGGTTTGAGTAACCCATAAAACGCCCAGGCAGCAACCACATCTGCAATAAAGTTTATTAGGTAACCAAATATGCCTGTAATGAAGAGGTTTTTATTCGCTAAAATATTTTTGACTGTTACTTCAGCACTGCCCGAAACGACAAGTTTATGATAAACAAAAAACTCAGCATAGGGAGTTGCTCCCATGAAAACCATCGCAATTCCTGCGATTAACGCAAATCTTCCGGTAGTAATTTTAGTTATAGGTTCCTGCAAAGATTTCATTTTTTGTAAATTGGTCAATAAATTTAACCTATCGCTCCTTCATTTTGAATACAATAGTTTGAGATTTTAAATCATTTCAGCGTCCATTTCAACAGGAATCGCATGTTGTTTGTCCTTCCTTTACAAAAATCGCTTTCGTTTAATTCCCGTGACTCCCGGTTAACTGGTTCATACCAAGCGTTTTGAATGCTTTGTTTAGATTTAGTTAATCCCGCCATTCCGGATAGCTCATTAGTAAAAACCAATTTCATTTACGAAAAAATCGGTATATTTTTATAAGGTAATCTTCCAGTTAATTAGAATGGAAATTCTCAAACAGATGATTAATTTATCCTGAGATGAAAAAATTGACCGGAACTGTGATTTTTTATCTGATTTTCCAAACTTCGTTTGCACAAAATATCTTTATAACTTTTTATTCCCCATTTCAAAATCCACATTCATTGGAATTTGTAAGTGGAACACTTCTAATACAGGTAGCAATATCATCCACTTTGCCCATTTCAATAGCATCAGCAAATGTTAGCGGAAGACAAACAGCTCTTATACTTAATCCTGTAAGTGGCTACTATGAAGGCAGTATGTCAATGGCGGGGCTGACCCAAGGTACTTTAACAGCAATAGTAACTGCAAATGATAATCAGGGTAATCAGCAAACGGCCAGTCAGGATTTTATTTATGATATTCCTCCTGTTTTAATAGTAGAATCTCCACTAAGTTATTCAACGGCAACTCCTTTGATTCATCTAAAGGCAAAGTGTACAGACAGCAGTGGTTGTAATCTGAATGTAAGTGGAGACCTTAATACAGGCTTCACGGGATTGAACATCAATACCGGAGACTCAGTAGACTCAATGATAGATTTATCCGCGTATGAAGGTGTTTCAGCAAATATTAATTTCACGGCTACTGACGCGCGCGGACAAAGCACGGTATTTCAGGCACCGATACTTGTAGAAAACAGTCAAAACATTCAAGAGGTATTTGCGGCTGGTGACCAAATTCTGGATTTTAATTATAACAAACTTCTAGTTTCGAATTCATGGTGGGCAGGAAGTCTGAATACAATGAATGATAATAACTCCTATATATCCAGATCAAGAATCGTAAACATTGCAACCGGCGACTCGACGGTAATTCCATTTCCGGGTCCTCTTGTTATGGGTTTTAATCATAATGAAGCTTCGACCCTCACTAATTATGGTGCAATTTTTACAACAGTGAATGCAAATTTTTTAGATTCATTTTATGATTGGAATACCAATATGTTATATCCTCTCGGTCCTGCCAATTCGGCCTTTTCAATGAAGGTAGCGGGCAATAATGCTATTTTTTCAAATGATACTTTGCTTTACTTCAGAAACCTTCAAACAGCTTCGAGTACAATTATTTCTTCGTCGGCCGGGAATTCCGATAACGACCTGGCTTCCAACGGGGAGGTTGCATATTGGGGTAATGACTATAATATTTACAGTTATATGAATAACACAACTACTTTATTGACCAATAATTTGGGTAATAAGTGGAATGTATATCCATTAACTGATGGAAAAAATGTTGTCTACACTAAACAGGACCCCTGTTGCTCTAACCAAACCTATTCTTTGCATTTTTATAATGGTCAAACGGATATATTATTAAGTGATTGGGGAATGAATGGGTCCGGAACTTACCAGATAAATGATAAATACATTGCTTATTCAAAACCGGATCTTTCAGGGCACATGCAAATCTGGTTAAGGGATAGTCTTGGAACAAGCAATCAAATGACAGCTTTCCCTAATGACTGTAAGATAGATTTATTAGGTCCCAACGGTGACCTGACTTTCTTCAGTAAAAATGCTGCCTCAGCTAATCGAAGATATTTTAGAAACAGGTCTACCGGACAAATAACTGAAATCTGTTCTCCACTGGGCTTAACATATTTCAGGGATACTACATGGTATCTTACCCTGGGCAGAATGTTATACAAACTAAAAGTACAGGGTAGTTCAGATAGTATATTGAATGGATTGCCAGTTGTTATGGGACTGGATAGTAGTTATTGCCAAAACCAGGGATTGCAGAAATTAAATATCCTGAATTTACCGGATACCACCACAGGAACTTTTGTAAAAATCTACTTGGATAATACCAGGTTATCCATTGCGCAGGACAACAGTTGCTCTTTTAATACAAACAACCTTTTAACAGGTACACATAATATTTCTTTAATGGATTCAAATGCCACCATTACTCAAACAGTTTCTTACACTTTCACGGTGGTAAGTCCTGTTACCCCGGTCGTAACACTATCTTCCAATATTTCATCCGTAACCAGCGGTTCTAACCCGGTAATTATTACAGCAACCAACACAGGAGGCGGAGGAGCTATGCCGACATATACTTTTGCGAGCGACCCTTCAATTACAAGGATACTACAAACTGAAGGCAACAGTAATTCACTTAGTTTGAATACTTCCACTTTGAATGTTGGCTCCAACGAGATATATGTACGCATGAAAACCAGTGATACCTGTTTTACTTCTCAAACAGCCATTGATAGTTTGCAAATAACCCGCAATACAATCAATGGGATAACCGATCCGGATTTCCCGAATCAGACCATTAATTCATATCCAAACCCTTTCAGCCAGTCCATCAGCATTAACGGATTAAGTGATAGTAAAACTTATGTCGTTATCATCTATAATGTATCAGGGGAAATCGTCTATCAGCAACAGATAAGTAACAAGACCAACGTTGTTGTAAATACAAATTTTTTAACTTCAGGTACTTATTTGCTCAGTATTTATGGTTATAACAAGAATAATTTGATTGGAACAATGCATGTTCTTAAAGACTAGCCTAAAGGGCAAAATAAAATGCACAATATTTTCCGAAGAGATGATACTACGGATAATGCCCGTCCTACCTACTGGCTCACCCGCTTTGTCATTCTTCGTTTGCTTGGAGCGATCTATGCCGTAGCTTTTCTTGTGGCGATCAATCAGATTATTCCCCTCATTGGAAAAGACGGTTTACTTCCGGTCGGCGTATTCATTCAGCGGGTTAGTGAAGCACTTGGATCGCCTGGTGCAGGCTTTGCGCGGCTTCCATCATTATTTTGGTTTGGTCATTCAGATTCAAATCTTCTTACAGCAGCATGGATAGGATTCACCCTTTCCTGTCTTGTGATGGCCGGCTTTGCGAATGCAATCATACTCGGGATACTCTGGATTCTGTATATGTCATTCGTTCATCTGGGACAGGAATGGTATGGATACGGATGGGAGATTCAGCTGCTTGAAACCGGATTTCTTGCTATCTTTCTTTGTCCTTTGCTTGACACGCGTCCTTTTCCAAAGCGCGCTCCTCCGGTTCAAATTATTGTATTGTTTCGTTGGCTGACTTTCCGAATCATGCTTGGCTCAGGAATGATCAAGATACGCGGTGATGAAGTATGGCGGAATGGTACTGCACTCTATTATCATTTTGAAACCCAACCGCTGGCTGGTCCCTTTAGCCGATGGTTTCATTTTCTGCCCCGTGCAGTTTTGAAAATGGGCGTATGGTATAATTTTCTTGCTGAGCTCATCGCGCCCTGGTTTGTATTCGGGCCGCGCATTGCACGTCATATCGCAGGAATAGTTATTGTACTTCTACAGATCATTCTCGTACTCAGCGGGAATCTTTCGTTTCTGAACTGGCTTACTATTCTTCCAGCACTGGCATGCTTCGACGACGGCTTCTGGTCAAAGCTCCTTCCCCGATTGATCGTCAGTAAGGCTAAAGAAGCAATTGCCAATGCTGAACCTTCCCGTCCGATGAATATCACTGCATGGATAATTACTGTCCTTATCGCAGTTTTAAGTATTCAGCCCGTGTTTAATATTTTATCACCGAGACAGATCATGAACACTTCATTCGATCCTTACGATCTTGTGAATACTTATGGCGCATTTGGATCTGTGGGTCGTGAACGTTTTAATGTGGTCTTCGAAGGAACGATGGATGAAATCCCCGACAGCAATGCACACTGGAAAGCATACCCCTATAAAGGCCTGCCCGTTGACCTGGATATAAGACCTCCGCAAATCGCACCTTACCATCTTCGTTTGGACTGGCAAATGTGGTTCGCTGCCATGTCGACACCGGAAGAATATCCCTGGACGGTCAACCTTATTTCAAAGCTTCTTCACAACGATGATGGTGCATTAAGTTTATTTGCCGATAATCCTTTCCTCGATAAACCACCGCGTTATATCAGGGCTGTGTTGTATCGCTATTCATTCGCCAAACCGGGCAATCCTGATGGCCTCTGGTGGAATCGTGATCGTCTTGGTGACTGGCTTCCGCCCCTGTCGGTTAATGATCCAAAGCTTATTGAATCGCTAAAGACTGGCGAATGGGTTCCTTAATTCACACCAATGGTTAACCGGAGTTGGCAATATTATTATTTACTTTTGAAATGTTTACATGAGCTATCATGAAGCTTCTTCTTATAACAAATTAATTTCTCCATGGAATGATATTTAAAAAATCAATTTATAATTGGCTGGGCTTGTTTGCAATCACTTTGAATCTGGCCTGCAATAGTCATAGTAATTCAGGCGTACCAGTAATCGGTTTTGTTGATGCGTTTCAGGACAATACGATTGAACAGGCTAAAATTGGATTTTTTGATGCGCTCCGTAATGATGGGTTCGATGAGAAAAAAGGCACACTGAAAATAATTTATCGTAATGCTCAGGGTAATATTCCCACGCTTACACAAATAATGAAATATTTTATTTCACAACAAGTGACACTGATCGGAACAAATCCTTCTTTGTCGACTATTACAGCGGTGCAAAACACAAAAGATATTCCCATATTTATGATGGTATCTCCAACTCCTTCCCTGATGAAAGTAAATGATGCGCAAAATAATCCTCCCCCTAATTTATTTGGCGTCGGCGAAACACTTGATTATATCGATACCTCCTTTTTACTTATTCCTAAAGTTATAAAACCAAAATCAGGCAGATTAAGAGTGGGCATGATCTTTAATCAATCCGAACCCCAGTCGGTTGAATCCATGGATCGGATCAGGAAATTAGCGAACGGCAATAATATCGATCTTATTATTCAACCTGTTAATTCAACGGCTGATGTACAACTTGTAACTGCTTCCCTGCTTTCAAAAAATTTAGATGTATTTTTTGCCAACCCAGATAATATTGTTTTCGAATCATTTGAAACTATTATTCAGTCATGCAATCAAAAAAATATTCCCATTTTTACGAGTGAAGCCGGGTTAGTTGAAAGAGGTGCATTGGCCGCATATGGCGCAGATATTTATCAATGGGGTTACCAGGCAGGGCATGAGGCTGCACAATTTCTGAAAACTAAAAATACCGCAGGCCTCCACTGGGAAATGGTTGCGCTTCGAAAAAAAGTCTTTAACCCCGCTACTGCCAAAAAATTCGGTATTATCATACCTTCAAATTTCCAACCAGTTCAATGAGCCAGTTCTACTTAACTGCCCTCCAATTATCAATTTGCCTTGGCCCGATGGCCCTGGGTATCTTCATCACGATGAAAATATTCAATATCCCCGACATAACGACTGATGGAAGTTATACTTTGGGTGCTGTAGTTACGGCAGTATTGTTATCCAATCACTGGCCTGTCCTGGCTGTTTTGCCTTTATGCATGATAGCAGGTTCGGTTGCCGGAATCTGCACTGCCCTGATACACACAAAGCTGAGAATTGATGCGCTGCTTGCTGGAATTTTAGTTATGACAGGATTGTACTCCGTTAACCTGATTATTCTTGGAAGATCCAATGTACCACTGATTAATATTCACTCCATATTTAATACCCTCTCCATTTTCAATAATGATATATATAACCAGCTATTCGTGGCTTTACTCATTATCATCGTATTGATTTTTTTGCTGCGTTATTTATTGCTAACTGATTTTGGTATTGGCATGCGAGCTACGGGTAACAACCCCATCATGACTAAATCAATGGGAATTAATAATGATTTCATTAAAATTATTGGTCTCGCCATTGCCAATGCATTAACTGCACTGAGCGGATTCCTCGTTGCCCAATATCAGAGTTTTGCAGATATTAATATGGGTATCGGTATAGTAATTACCGGTTTAGGATCTGTACTGATTGCAGATGCACTTCGAATCTGGATGAATGTTTCAAATATCGGCCTGCAGATTTTATTTGTTTTAGCAGGGAGTCTTATTTTTCAACTGGTGCTTGCATTCAGTCTGGCTATGGGAATCGATCCCAATTTTTTAAAATTAGTAACGGCACTTTTTGTTTTGTTCATCGTGGCGCTGCCCAGAGTGAGCAGTCAGTTGAAAAGAGCGAGCTGATAAAATTTATATCACGGATGATTTCACTTCAGAAAATAAGTAAATTTTTCAATAAAGGGAAAACGAATGAAGTCACCGCTTTGAACAACATTTCATTACAAATAAATGAAGGCGAATTCGTGGTCGTTATTGGTGCAAACGGAAGTGGAAAGACAACCCTGCTTAACATTATTGCGGGTGTAGAAATGCCTTCTTTGGGTAAGATTGAAATTAATGGCAATGATGTGACTCCCTTGCCTGAATATAAAAGAAGCAGGTGGGTTGCCCGGGTTTTTCAGAACCCTAATAATGGTACGGCACCCGATTTGACTATACTGGATAATTTCAGACTCGCGGCTTTGCGTACACAGAGAAAAAATATGACGATTGGTATCAATGCTGCTTTTAAGAAAAAAGTACAGGAGAAGATTTCTGAATTAGGAATGGGACTGGAGAATAAAATTAATCAGCCCATGGGAAATTTGTCAGGCGGACAAAGACAGGCGTTGACTTTGCTGATGAGCGTAATGGATGATACCAATATTTTATTGCTCGATGAACCGACAGCAGCGCTTGATCCGAAATCCGCATTGGTGGTTTTAAAACTTGCGGATAAACTCAATAAAGACCTTGGCATGACAACCATATTAATTACCCACAATATAAAAGATGCGCATCAATACGGGAACCGTCTGATACAATTGAACGAAGGCAAAATCCTTCGTGATATCAATGCTGAAATGAAATCCAGATTATCACTTCCGGATATTTTCGAATGGTTTGGATAATATTCAATTGAAATTTCAAAGAATTTAAGCGAAAATTGATTGAAATCAAGCCTTCCCAAATACCTGCTTTCATTCCCCCGGGGGGAACAATTATTTCTTTTTTTCTTATATAAATTGCTGATATCCATATAGTTACAAAGCGGCATTCGGATTGATTCCTAGGGCTGTATGCCACACTCAACGTCCATAAAGAATATTATAATAACCTGCACATTATTGTTTTTTGTAATCCCTGCAGTTGATGGGGGGACCACCGAAAATTATTTTGCAGGGTTAGATAAAGCGCCTTTAAACAAGCATGTAAAGCAGTTTGTAAAAACTTATATACAGGCAAACAGGAATAATCTTTACAGCATAAAAAAGAGAAGCAGTTCTCCTTTTATTATGATTGATTCTGTATTTAATCATTTTGGTCTTCCCGTTCAGTTAAAATATCTCGCAGTTGTAGAATCTGAGTTGAAAACAAAAGCTGTTTCCAAAGTAGGCGCCGTTGGTCCCTGGCAGTTAATGCCTAAAACAGCCCGTATCCTTGGGTTGAAGGTCAACAAGCATCACGATGAGCGAAAAGATTATTACAAGAGTACCATAGCGGCAGCCAGGTACCTGAAGGATCTGCATGAAGAATTTGGTGACTGGTTTCTTGTGTTCGCCGCATACAACGGCGGTGAAGGCCCCGTTTACTCTGCTATTAAAAAGTCAGGAAGCAAAAATTACTGGACGCTCCAGAATTATCTTCCGGAAGAAACAAGAGAATATGTAAAAAAATATATTGCTACCTGTTATTATTTTGAAGGCATTTATAACCCGGTTCTGCTATCCAAAACCAAGGGTATCCCATATGCTAATTCGTATAAGACTTTTACGGATTTACAAACAATAAAAATTACCGCAAAGGAAATTCCTCAGGTAAAAGATGAAACTTCGGAAGAAAAATTCAATAGAATATTAAAAGAATCTGAGGAATCCTTACATAGATCTAATCATGCACTCCATAACAGCAAATAAGGAATCAATATCCGGACAGGTTATATTGTCTGGTCACATATTGCAATAGTTCTATGGCATCCTGTTTCAATTCCTGATTATCTCTTATAAGCTCGTCGTTGTTTATTCTTATCAATACCATTTCGGCCCCCAATTGTGTTAGATCCTCCTGGGTCAGGTTTCGCATCTTTTCATCCGGTGAAGCATGATGGAAAGCAGCATTGAGGTTAGCAGGTGTAAAATGCCTGCTTAAAAACGGATCAAGAAAATTTCGTTGATACTGAAGGGTAATATCCTGCACGGTATGCAATAGCTCAATATTGCCTTCGTATTGAGCGATATATCTGATTATTTCGGAATTGGCAAACTGTTTCAGATGCAGTTCATTCTTTATCGCTGCGATCGCTCCCAAAGATGCATGAAATGGCCACATACCATGGGCATTAATGGCAACCATCTGCAGCTTTTTAGTATTTAATTTTTCGAAGGGCCCCTGCAAAAGGCTAAATAAGGTGTCGTTGCTTCGCAATATTTTTTGTTCGTTTTCTATTATATTATTTAACCTGTTAGTATCTACCTTCAGATCCTGCACCATTTGGGAGGTCAATTGCCTTACATGTTCGCTGTTGGTAATATCCTCCCTGATATTCTCAGCAAAAAAACCCAGCATGACTGCAATAAATATCATAAAACCTTCCAGCAGGTATTCTTTCCAGGGCTTGGGTTTATGATCCAACTGTGGATGATGATGTACTTCCATTTCAGTTTCAGGTGATGGTGTAGAAAATTGTGTTGTAATATCAGCATTCGGATCCTGCGGCCAGGATTCTTTCTCCGATTTATCTATATCCTTCTGATCGTCTGCATTCATAAATTTCCAAAGCTAATATTTTATAGTAAATAAAGGAGAAGAATGCGCTCCATCCATTCCGGAGTGAGCAGATGATGATTAAAAAATAGACAAAGGCTGCTGGCGTCGTTCTCCTCTTCAGTAAACTGTAATTATTTGTGATTGGGTGGTATGAGCAGAAAAATAACCCAGTGCTCCACCGGAAATATTGGAGGTCGGATTGGCGGGAGAAGCAGTTGAATTAAATGCACCGGTGCCGGAGGATTGACGAAGTTGGAGGAAGTAATTATATACATTTTGGTCAATCGAAAACATGTTTACCTTAAGCTGATCGCCTGATTTAAGATATGAACTGTCTGTCCGCAACGTAGCACTGATGTATTTCCCATCCGAGAGTCGATCATCAAAAATGAATATTTCTTTATTAAAGAGCTGTCCGTTGATATATTCCTGAAACTGGTAATAATTTGCAATACCCGGAGGATCCTGAAAATTGACGATTGCATTAATCCGTTGCATTCCGAATCCGCTGGTAATTTCAAGTGTTACGGAATCCAATTTGACCGGCATAGGCATGGTAGATACTGCTGAATAATTTGTATTCTGGGCAAAAACTGATAAGGTATACGTATGTCCCGCTTTGCCCTGTAATCCATGCGTAGAATAAATGCCGGGTGAAAATTCAGTCAGACTATCTGTATATCCTTCATCATCACTGATCTTAACTATGGCACCGGAGACGGGAGGAAAAACATTGTCTGCGTAAAAATCAACAGTCTGATTGATCGTGATAGAATATGGACCTGCGGAATCCGTTACTTCACCCTGTATCACAATCTGTGGTGGTATCGTATTGAGTTTAAGAGTCACTACCTTCTGGCAGGAATAAAAAAGAAAAATTAAAATAAAAGTTATCGGAGTTAATACTTTCATTTTACAAAAATTTAAAATTATAAGTGACGGAAGGCACCCAGCGGAACAAAGACCATTGCACAGCCTGGGTTTTAGAGGGATCTCCGGGATCCTGCTGAAAGCTGATGCTATAAGGATTTTCTCTTCCATAAGCATTATAAAGAGAGAAGTTCCAGTTGCTTTCAAATTTCTTCGTCTTTTTACCTTGCAATGTCACCCCAATATCCAATCTATTATATGAAGGCATCCGGTATCCATTTCTTTCCACATAAACAAACGCAGCCTGCCCGTTTACTTCGTATTTCCCACTTGGCCAACTGACTGCATTGCCGGTATAGTAAACTAAATCCGCAGAGAGTGTCCATTTCTTATTCAGCTTATAAATTCCCACAACTGCCAGATTATTTGTCCTGTCCTGATTTGCAGGATACCAGCTGTCATTATTAACCTGTGTGAACTGGCGTTCCGTCCTGGATAAAGTATAACTGATCCAACCACTGAGTTGTCCGTATTTTTTTTTGATGAATAGTTCCAGACCATATGATCTGCCCTTTCCGAATATCAGCTGGGATTCAACATTTACGTTCGCGATCAACTGTGCACCATTCTTATAATCGATCTGGTTCTGCATGTTCCGGTAATAAATTTCGGTTGAAAATTCATATTGGTTTTCCTTGAAATTTCTGAACCATCCTACAGATACCTGGTCGGCAATTTCTGGTTTTACATTATTACTACTGGGTATCCAAACATCGGTCGGATTTGATGAAGTACTATTCGAAAGAAGGTGAAGATTTTGTGTAGTGCGTGCATATGCAAACTTAACTGAACTGTTCCCGGTAAGCTGGTAGCTCATGGAAAAACGTGGTTCCAGGTTAAAATAATTTTTCACTATCTGGCCCGATCCATAATTTGCAGTATCGACGGCATAGCCGGCAGAATCATATGTATAGAATGCACCCGGACCCAATACCGTAAAGAGCCCTGCACGAAGCCCGTAGTTTATATTCAGTTTCTCAGACAAAGCGATTTCCTGTGAAAAATACAATGCACTTTCAATAGCATGCTTATCCGGTACAGATATTGAATTAAAATTATCACTTTGCGGAGCAGCCGTTATGACACCTGGAGAAGTCGTGATACCAATCACATCGAGACCGAAATTTATTTTGTTTCCGGAACCCACGAAATATTGCATATCCTCTTTGAAATGATAATCCCTGATAAAGGAATTGATAGCAACATCGTTGTTGCCGGAAGTCACGTCGATATCATAATTGTATTTACTATAGATCAGTGAGGTGTTGGAAAACAACCGGCTGTTGAAAATATGATTCCACCTGAATGTAGCGGTCGTATTTCCATAGTCAATTCCAAAACTGTTACCGAGACCCAGGAAATCCTTTCCAAAATAACCGGACAGATAGATATGATCTTTGTCGCCTAGTTTGTAATTCGCCTTGGCGTTAATATCATAAAAATACAGGCTGCTGTTTTTTGTGTTTGTATCTTTCGACAACTTGAGGAAGAGGTCTGCATAAGTTCTTCTGGCACTTACAATGAATGAACCGTTATCTTTTTCGATGGGCCCTTCCACATTCAGTCGGGATGAGATCAGTCCGAGGCCTCCACTTACCTGATATTCTTTTGAATTTCCATCATTCATCCTTACGTCCAGCACGGAAGCCAGTCTGCCGCCATATTCCGCAGGAATGGCGCCTTTGTATAAAGTCACATCTTTTATTGCATCTGAATTGAAAGTTGAAAAGAAGCCCAGCAAATGAGACGGATTGTATACTGTCGCTTCATCGAGTAAAATAAGATTCTGATCCGTCGTGCCGCCTCTTACATAAAATCCACTGCCACCATCACCCGCTGATTGCACACCCGGAAGTAACTGAAGAGATTTTAAAATATCTTTTTCTCCAAAAATAACGGGCATATCCTGAATTTCTTTTGCAGAAAGTTTCAGTACTCCCATAAGGGGTTTCCTTACATTATCGGTTTGCCTTACCGAGCTTACAACAACCTCCTGCAATTCAGTGTTTCGCTGAACCATTTCTATTGGCTGCGAAAGATCCTTATCCAAATTTATTTTGACTGAATCTGGGATAAAGCCCGAAAAACTTATGATCAGAGTATAATTACCCTTTGGAGCAGAAATGGAATAAAAGCCATAGGAATTACTCAATGATGCAGTTCTCGGTAGTTCCAGCAGGTAAACTGTAGCTCCGATTAAAGACTCGCCTGTTCTGCTTTCTTTGATTATACCACTAATGGTATGCCTGTTTTGACCGTAGGATACAGATTCAGACAAAAGAATTATAAAAAGAAAAAACCATTTACTCATCAAGCAGGTATTAATTTTCCGGAACGTAAAAGTATCTTAACCGGAGGTTTGGAAATGTTAATATTTCCAAAGGAGTTATTCAGTTGGGCATTTATGAGGTGTGAATATTAATAACCCGCTTTAAGCAGCTTGAAATGATCTACCTGATCCTTATATGCGATCCGAAGATAATAAATCCCTGAAGGCAACCAATTCATTCCGTCGAAACTGACCTGGTTATTGCCTTCGATTAGTGGTACCGTTCTCTCAGAAAGCAGTTTTCCCATGGCATCATATAAAGTTATTGTTGCCGGGCTCTTGACAGTTGTTTCAATTGAAAGGTTGAAAGAGTTAATGAAAGGATTGGGACCAACACTTATTTTATCGGAAATATTCTGGCAATTTATATTCAGAACCGTTGAGTAAGAAATGGAACCGTCCAGGTCAGTCATTTTTAACTGATAATAATTATTCCCTGGTGATGACATATCATTTGTAAAACTATATACGCTATTGCTTCCCTTGGGGGTTATGTCTGACAAACGGCTAAATTTATTTCCATTTTCTGAATACATGAGTTCAATGGATCTCATATTTGTTTCTTCTCCTGTAGCCCAGGATATGTTTTGTTCTGTACCGGCGCAATTGCCATTGAAATACAACAATACAAGTGGAAGTGGAATGCTGACCTGGTTAGCTCCTATATCATTGGCACTTCCACCCGGTAGGATTGTTCCCCAAAAATCTATATTACCCGGATTAATAGAAAAGAGTGAATAGAGATCCAATGCTGCATTATTAGCCGGAGATGAACTGTTATTAATTTTATAGGCATTCAGCGTGTTGAGGCTGTTACCGAATCCAATGGTGCCTCCTGAACCCGGATTGGTTAAAAGTGGATCACTGTTGAGACCGGTTTTGTTCCCACTTACTATTTCATTTCCTGTTGCAGTGCGCCAGGAGTCCAATGATGAATAATTATTACCCTGATAAAAGAGAGAAAAAGGATTACCTGAAGACCAATATATATTGCCTGCAAAAAAAGCAGAATAGCCCGCAGGAATACTGATGAAGGGTACTCCACCAGTGCTGTAAAAAATATTATTGTAGAAAGCTACGTTGTTGATGCCCGTAGCCCAATTTGTAATATATGCGGCACTTTCACTGTTATTGGCGATTTGAGGTGAAATATAAACCACATTATTATAAATATTTGCGCCACTCATGGTTGTGCCTGGTCCCTTAAATAAACCAATGCCACCCTCATTCTTTACGCCATCATTCTGACTTATATTATACCTCATTGAATTATTAGCCCAGGATCTTGCATTTTCATATTGGCCCATAAGATAGCCGGCTCCATCATTTTCATGAGAATAATTGTATTGCATCATTGAATTGGTCACACCGCCGTCGAGGTCAAAACCCGCACCGTCACATCCTGAACCATCGTGGTTTCTATAGCTTTCACAATACTGTATGGTAACATCATTACTCTCAAGGGTCCAGATGCCGGCAGGTCCTCCGCAAAAAACATTGTTCTGTCCATTATCGTGCGCTGTGCAATACTGAATCACTCCACCATCTACTCCGGCGATCACGATGCCATTACCTTCATAAGCTGCAGGAATGGGAGATCCGGGAACGTTATATACTTCACAATTTGAAATAGAAACATTTTTATGCTGCCATCCAACGAGTGATTGGGTAATATTCCCAAAAATCATGATCCCGTTATTTGTTACATCGTGTACACTCAGATAGCTGAGTGAAAGGTTTTGAAATCCGGTAAGGCCAGCTGAAGTGTAAATTTTAACTCCCTCCGCCCCGAAGTTTTTAATTTCAACATTACTTACAGAAATATTACTGAGCTTAACATTTCCTGAAAGATCTGAGAATATGATCAGGCCTGCACTGTTATTAGTGTTTACACTATTGCCATCAAATATTAAATTGGAAACGGAGAACCCCTGTGTATTGAATGCATAAAAACCATAAGAACTGCCTGCATTAATCGTTGCACTTCCTGTACCATAGGATGAAATAACAAAAATGTTGTTGGGATCATTGGCATCAGTGGCAGATAAATAAATATTACCATTAAAAGTTTGTCCACCTTCAAAATACAATGTGTCACCGGGAAGAAATACACTGCTGTTTACTTTATCGATAGTCGACCAGGCATCAACTATAGAAGTGCCGTTATTGGAATCATTGCCCGAACTGCTTACATAATAGGTAGTAGCGACCCCTTTGGTAGAAAAAGCTAATAGAAAGAGCGTAAATAATATATGAAAATTGTTTGCTTTCCTCCATATACTCCACAAGGCCAGGGTCTTCATGATAGCATTTCATTAGGGTTAGGGCTCAGTTAATTAAATTCATGAGCGCAAGAAATGACTTTACATAGTAACGCTGAATGCTACAATAATATGATAGCAGGCAGGCATTTAAAATTCCCGGGAGATTATAAAAGAGAAGGGATCGATCCGGATAAAACTTTCTGCTGATTTATTTCCCGAACTGTAACGAAAAATCAGCCGGCAGTTTATCCTTATGTTTAAATAGGGTAAGAGTTTACACTTAGATTTAGTGCAATTATGAAATTATAGCTTTCAATTTAAAACGAAGCTATTACTTGACAGTTTTATTTGCCCCTGACCAAATTGGAAGAATTCGTACCTGCAAGCCAGAGACCGGATATGATCAAAAACAGGCTTAGTAAGGCATAGGCTGTATTCTGCAGGTGAGTGAAGAAACCACAATATCCCACCCAATAAGTTATTGAACCCAAAGCGATCAATGAAATTCTGTTGATTGGTTTGTACATCTGCTTTTATTTATAGATTCTTTAAATGGTTTCTTTTGTCCTGCGGACTCACGTAAATATACAAAAAAAGGGATTCCATAAGTCAATTTCAGAAAATTCGTAAAAATATTTCATTTATTTTAGCCAGATATCGCAAAAACCCGATTAGAACTTAAATAAATATTATATATCATTTTATCATCATGTATAATAACCCTGTATGCGGCTAATTATCGCAAATCACAGAAATGGTTAATAGTTATTGAAGTTTATCGATGGCACCATACATAACCCTGAAACAATTCCAGGGTGTGTTTTCAATGGGAGTAGCTGATGGAGGTTCTGTATAATAATTGTTCAAAAATGTATCGGTGCGCACCCAAATGGTTTCCATGATTCCGAGAAAACGGGCGTTCATTTCAGGGGTTGATTCCTGTTTAAAGTTTAGGATGTCGTTTATCTGAATAACCGCCGTCGATGGCTGCCTCCAGGGACAGGTTATCACCCTGAACCCTTTCATTGCAAAATAAATGGCGGTTTTATCTGCCCTATCATAATGCCAGTCGCAAATCACTACATCTTTCGGAATCATGTCAACAGCCCGGTATGTATTGTTGAAACTAGCCTCCCACTCACCCAAACCGGTTGTTTTACCATCCAGCAGCCGGTCGCCCCAGATCCACATTTCCCTCCCTTTCAATTGCAGGTGATCATGAATTGTCCTCACTTCTCCGGCAAATAATTCTGCTTTATCTCTTCCGCCGCATCGCGGACATTTATCATCACCAATATAAAATACCTCATCCATCCCTGCATGAAATGCATCGCTTTCAAAAACATCGCAGAGTTCATCAATTACTTCAAAGAGTATGGGATGCAAATCAGGGTGCAGAGGGCAATAACTTCTGCAATAAAGATTATCTGCATTTGGCCACACATATATTGCCGGCATTTTTATAGCGGGCGTTTCATCGAATTGCGGGTAAACCCTTAATAATTTACCAGTATGATTCGCCCAGGACTGATGACCAAGCAGGTTGATTTGCGGAATGACCCGGATATTATTTTTTCTGCAGACAGCAATAATTTTTTTTATGTCTGCTTTTGAAAGCGCGAAACTATCGATAAGCTCCGGATGAGATTTGAACTGATAGTGATATTCGATCTGAACTATCAACGTATTAACTTTTCGCGGAGCCAATTCGTTTCCTATAAAATGAATAAAGGAATCCATGCCAGCTGGTCTTGGTGCATCAATACAAAAACCACGAACCGGCAGCAGGCTGTCAAGTTTGGTTTGGGCCGAAATAGAAATATTGAAAAACATTACAAATGCTACGGTCAATAATATCCCATAAGTTTTAATATTCATTTGTTCTAAATTTTTGAGTCCTTAAACTTTCTTTATAATTGTACCATTAAAATAAAATTGCTGATGAAAATAATAATTCAAGATGAAACAGAGTGACCTTAATCAAAGTTACCCGGATATTTGATTACCTGTAGTTTTTACTAGAGGGAGAAACATTTTGTTGTTCAGCGGTCAATAGTTGCAATTCAACAGGCAAACCTTGCCATTTGCAGACAATTCATTTTTCGATTATTCAATGTATTAGTTTTGATAAATAATGAAAACCGCCCTGATTAAGACTTTCAAGGATAAATCTTTTCCAATCCAACAACAGGCTGTTGAAACGTCGGGCCAATTGTCTGTATTTTTTAAAAAGAAATGGATTTATCATTCTTTGTTCTGGATATTATATTATTTATTCATTTGTACGGCTTTTTACACAGCTTATGATTTTCACGATTTAGGTTTTTATATCCAGCTCAGTGCATTCATGCCAGTTTCAGCGGTGCTTGTATATATCAATATTTATATCCTGATACCTGCTTATTTGTATAGAAGAAAATATCTCTATTATGCCTTGACGCTGACACTTGCATTATTTGTTATGGCCTATGCGGATCAGCTTATTAAAAATTTGTACATTCATTTAGGCTATAAGATTTATACTTATACATCAGGGCTCGGATTTAAAAGTCTGTTTTCAGAAGCTGTCGGACTATTTTATCTTACCGGTTTTACTACGGGTATTAAACTCTCGAAAGACTGGATACAAAACCAGCAGTTGATGAAAGAAAAGGAGAAACAGTATCTCGAAACAGAATTGAATTTCCTGAAAACACAGATTCACCCGCATTTCTTCTTTAACACACTAAATAATTTATATTCCCTCACACTTAAAAAATCTGACCAGGCACCTGAAGTCGTTCTGAAATTATCTGCACTGATGAGCTATATGCTTTATGAATCAAATGCAGCCAAAGTATCACTGAATAAAGAAATCACCTATTTACAGAATTACCTGGATCTTGAAAAGCTGCGGTTTGGACAAAGACTGTATGTTTCTTTTGAGATAGAGGGAGAAATTGATGAAGTAAGCATCCCGCCTATGATACTGATCCTTTTCGTCGAAAACAGTTTCAAGCATGGGGTTAAAAACAATATCAATAAAATCATTATAGAAATTTCATTAAAAGTTGAAGGAGCATTCTTACTCTTTAGCATTAAAAACCCTATCGGTGAAAATCTTTCAAAAGAAAATACAGGCATTGGATTAAAAAATGCAAGGCGAAGGCTGGAATTGCTTTATGGCAATAATTATCAGCTTGATATTTCAGAGAATGACAATGAATTCATCGTTTCACTAAAAATGCCGGCCAGATGAAACCATTCAAATGCCTGATTGTTGATGATGAACCATTGGCTATAGATATTATTGAAAATTATTTGCACCGGTTTGAAAACGTCGAGACCAGGCGTTGCGAAAATGCCCTGGATGCTTTTCGTCTTTTAAAAGAAGAAAAATATGATTTGATTTTCCTCGATATTGAAATGCCCATGTTAACCGGGCTTGATTTCCTTGAAACTCTTAAGGACCCTCCGCCTGTGATTATTACAACAGCTTACCGGGATTATGCGGTGGAAGGTTTCGAATTCGAAGCCCTGGATTACCTGGTAAAACCCATATCGTTTCCACGTTTTGTAAAAGCTTTTGAGAGAGCACTCAAATCTGTTGCAAGTGCTGAAAACCTCTCCGATAATAATCCGGGTGATGAAAGCGAATACCTGTTTTTAAAAGTGGACCGGAAATTTGTAAAAATAATGATGGGTGATATTCTCTATATAGAAAGTCTGAAAGATTATATCAGGGTTACAACCAAATCGTCTTCCTTAATTTCATACCAGTCGCTTACATCTATTACAGAAAAACTACCTCCCGAAAAGTTTATACGTATTCACCGCTCATACACCATAGGCATTGATAAAGTTAATTCGATAGAAGGAAACTGTGTTGAAATCGATGGTAAACTCCTTCCCATATCCAGGGAACACAGGCAGGAAGTACTGAAAAAAATTCATAAATAATGAAGGAAGGGTATTCCGTACGCTGCTCGTCGTGCATATAATACAGTTCAGCGAATTAAATTCCTTTCGTCTAATTTTAATTCGTGCGTCTTTGGGACATTATTACTTTTATATCCGGCAAGAACAATTTCAAATTATGAACCCAGCCAGGTCTTCTTTCCCGATGATGTTAGCCACAACAGTTTTTTTAGCCGCTCTTTTTCTTCAGGCTAAAAAAATAACAACTCCCGCAATTTTACTACAGAATAACAGAGACGGGCAACCAGGCGACACCGTAAGTGCGCTGGGCAGGAAGATCTTTTATACAACCTGTTATACCTGTCACAAGGATACAGCCGGCTATCTGGCACCTGGTATTTCAGTATTATCTCTCATGACTCCCAGGGCTGTACTGGCAGCATTGAACAATGGCAAAATGCGTCAACAGGCTGCTTCTCTTTCTGAAATCGAAAGGAAGGCAGTTGCAGAATGGGTAACCGGTGGGAAATTAAAATCTACGGTAATTCCTGAGAACGCTTATACAGCATTTTCTCTTCCGAAGCATGGTCGTTCTATATTCGATTATTCAGGCTGGGGCGGAAATATAACAGGCACGGGACATCGTAATTCGCAACAGGCGGGTATAACTTCTTCCAATATCAGTTCATTAAAATTGAAATGGGTTTTTGCTTTCCCGGATGCTACAATCGTTCGCAGTAAGCCTGCAGTTGTAGATAATTGGCTGATCGTTGGCAGCCAGTTTGGAGACCTCTATGCCATCAATAGAAAAACAGGAAAACCCGGATGGCATTTCGCTGCGAATGCTGCCATTCGCGGAGCAATCGTTATACAAAAACATGCGGACTCAGCCATTGCATATTTTGCCGATTTCAGTACAAATGTTTATGCAATCAATCTAAATACTGGCAAACAGATTTGGAACAAAAGAGCGGGAATTGACCCGCAATCAGGTGTTACGGGGTCTGTGGCAATTTACGCCGGGAAAGTATTTGTCCCTATCACATCCACCGAAGTAGGCGTAGCGGTCGATGGGCAATATAATTGTTGTTTTTCATCCGGTGGATTGGTTGCATTGGATGAGAAAACAGGAAATGAAATCTGGCGGTATCGCGTAATAGCTGAAGCAGCAGGAGAAAGAGGAAAAAAGAAAAATGGTAAACCTTTCTTCGGACCATCAGGCGCACCGGTCTGGTGCAGTCCAACCATAGATGCAAAAAGAGGATTGGTATATATCGGCACTGGTGAAAATTATTCACGTCCGACGACCAATTCCAGCGATGCGATACAGGCTATTGATTTGAATACTGGAAAATTAATCTGGAGTTTTCAGGCAACCAGTGGTGATGCTTATAATGTAGCATGCCCTGTTTTTATTAACTGTCCCGATAAATCAGGTCCTGATCTGGATTTTGGAATGGCGCCCATACTTATAAAAAGACAGGATGGTAATGAAATTTTACTCGCGGGTCAGAAGTCAGGCGTGGTATATGCTTTATCACCAAACGGGGGGAAGCTCATCTGGCAGACAAGGGTCGGAAAAGGAGGCATGCTGGGAGGTATCCATTGGGGAATGGCAACAGATGGAAGGTTTGTCTATGCAGCTAATGCTGATAATATCGCCGGATTAGATAAAAGGGATTCATCGGTCATGGCTTCACCCGGAATATATGCTCTTGATCTTTTTACTGGAAAAATAATTTGGAAAACGCCTTCGCCCGAGTGCCCTGATAAAAAAGGCTGCCTCTCTTTTAACTCTGCAGCGCCTGCTGTTATACCCGGAATTGTATTTGCCGGCTCATTGGACGGACATATGCGCGGTTATTCATCCATGGATGGAAAAATATTATGGGATTATAATACGGCCAGAGATTATGACACGATCAATGGAATAAAAGCTAAAGGAGGATCCATAGATGGACCCGCCCCTGTAATCGCTGATGGAATGTTATATGTAAATTCAGGATATGGGATGTTTGGAGAAATGGGAGGAAATGTTTTGCTTGGTTTTGAGGTTGAGGAGAAATCTAAAAAGTAACAATTAAAAAGTAAAAATCATGAAAAATGTATCGATCCTTTTCATTTCGTTTCTGGGTTTTTTATATTCAAAAGCACAAACGGCTGATGATATTATTAAGAAATGGACGAATGCCATGGGTGGCGGGGAGAAATTAGCCAGCATAAAATCTGTTTACACAGAGAATGAACTTAGCATTATGAACAATCCGGCTTCGGGAAAAACCTATATATTAAATGGTAAGGGTTTTAAAAGCGAGATAGAATTAAGCGGACAAACAATCATTGACTGCTACACCGTGAATGGCGGCTGGAGTATTAATCCTTTAGCGGGACAACCCACAGCGGTAAACATGCCTGAAGGCCAGATAAAACTGGGTCAGTTGTCATTCGATGCTTCAGGTCCTTTGTATAACTATGGATCAAAAGGGAGCAAAGTGGAATTGCTGGGCAAAGAGGATCTTAAAGGAAATTCCGCTTATAAAATAAAACTTACTTCGGCCGCAGGAACAGAAGTCGTTTATTATATTAGTGATTCATCTTATTATATCATGGAAACTGTGGCAAAAATGAATGTAAACGGCCAGGATATAGAAATAACCACAGCATTATCAGACTACAGGAAAACAGCAGATGGATATATTATGTCATATTCCAGTGAATTAGATTTCCCCGGATTGACTATTGGTTTTACCAATAAGAAGATTGAAATAAATAAAGAAATTGATCCGGCTATTTTTGTTATGCCGAAGAATTAATCTTTTGGCCCGTTTAAAATCATTACCCAAATTGTTATTTTAACAGTTTATGAATCAGGTGAACTTCTTTGCTGTTGTTAATTAATACTGATTTTACAGTACATACAATAAGAATCAGTATTTTTATATCATGATCCGCGGGAAAAGAATACTTCTTGTGATGATTGTCTCGATTGGCTTCCTTTCAGCAAAGGCACAATCCTATTTATCCATCAGCACCATGAATTTTGCACAATGGCAGCCTTTCTCTATTTATCATCCTTATGGTGACAGCAAAAATTTAAATCAGGGCTGGTATCTGAGTAAATATGCAGGAATTTCCGCCGGTTTTGGTTTTATCAATGGAACAGGAGGCAGTTTCATTTCAGCGCCGGTGGGATTGCAACTGAATCGCCCGTTGAATAATAATTTAATCGCATTTGCAGGAGTTTCTGTAGCTCCGACATTTTTTAACTTCAGCAGTTCATTTACAAATCCCTCTTATCCTGGCAACATGCCAAACGCTTATGGGTTGGGTTTGAATTCGCGGGTAGATCTGGGGCTAATGTATATGAACGATGCAAAAACATTTTCCATCTCGGGCAGTATCGGAGTAGACAGATACAGTTACCCGGTTTTTCCTTCAAACAGGAAGACTTCACTGAAGAATAATCGATGATAGATCATCCTCAGATCTATTGAACATTTTTCTGATGATCTAAAATAAACTGGATGATTTCTTCCAGGCTCTGATCAATTCGCCCGATCGCATCGGTAATATCTTCCCTGTTTACCTGCGCGGCAAATGATAAAGTTTTCAGTTTTTTAAGAACAGATTTTACATCCATCCCTTCGTATCCTGTGGGCCTTATGAGTGAGGCCGCATGGATAAATCCGGATAATTCATCAAACACATAAATCATTTTATCCATCATTGATTCGGGTTCAACGCCAAAATATTTTGGACCATGAGACGCAATACAATGGATAACAACCGGATCGATTTTACGACGTTCTAATTCTTCTATGATCATTTTGCAATGGGTGTCGGGATATTTTTCCCAATCCGCATCGTGAAGCAGACCAGCCAGCTCCCACGCATGGCTTGTTGCCTCGTCTGAACTTTCTTTTTCAAATGCCCAGGCTTTCATCAACGCCGCCACCTGTTTCATATGAAGTTGCAATTTTTCATTCGAAACCCATTCTTTAAGCAGACCATGGGCGTCCTCCATGGTCATAAGTCTGCCGTCATTGGCAACATCTCCAAATTGCGTTCTGCCCAGATTCAAATTATGTTCTGACATAAATTTATATTTCGATAAGATTATTCAAATTTAGCTGTTGTTCCAATAATAATATTGGACGCTGAATCAAGGTGTACCTTTCAGGATTATTGCACCACATTATGAAAGCAATTATCTACACAAAGTATGGTCCGCCAGAAGTACTGATCCTCCGTGAAATGGAAAAGCCAGTCCCCAATGATAATGAAATCCTGATAAGAATTCATGCGACTGCCGTATCATCGGGGGATGTGCGACTTCGGAAAGCCGACCCGTTTGCTGTCAGGTTTTTCTTTGGCCTTACAAAACCTAAAAAAATGATACTCGGATTTTCACTGGCCGGAGAAATTGAAGCAAGAGGAAAAAACATAAAACTTTTTAAAACGGGGGAACAGGTTTTTGGAACTACCGGATTGAATATGGGCACATATGCCGAATACAAATGCCTTCCTGAAAACGGACTGCTGGCAAAAATGCCAAACAATCTGACTTATGAAGAAGCTGCTACGATTCCATTTGGAGGCTCTACAGCCCTGTATTTTCTTAGAAAAGGAAATATAAGAAGCGGACAAAAAGTTCTTATCTATGGGGCTTCCGGAGCCGTTGGCACAGCCGCAGTGCAACTTGCCAAATATTTTGGTGCGGAAGTTACCCGTGTATGCAGTACAATGAATTTAGAAATGGTCAAAAAGCTGGGAGCCGATGATGTAATTGATTATACTACAACTGACTTCACAAAAAATGGGAAGACTTATGATATAATTTTTGATGCAGTAGGCAAGAGTTCATTTAAAGATTGCGTTCGTTCACTTAATAGAAAAGGGATCCTGATTTTGGCATCGGCCGGTATGGGTCAAATGGTTCAGGGTTTATGGACGTCAATGACAAGCAGCAAGAAGATTATATCCGGGGTAATAAGGGAAAAAACTGAAGACATCATTTTTCTTAAAGAACTCATTGAGAAGGGGAAGTTAAAGCCTGTTATAGATAGAACCTATCCGCTCGAACAAATAGCCGATGCGCACAGGTATGTCGAAATGGGACATAAAAAAGGGAACGTAGTAATTACCTTAATATAATAGGCACAAGTGTACATTTCAATTGTTATTTGTTCAAATCACATCGGATATTCCTTTCAACTTATGATTTTTTTGTAACCAGTCTATCTACTGATTCGCGATATGTATCACCGACAGGAAGTTCCTTTTCCTTAATAAATACACTGTTTTTCCGGATCGCAACGATACTCTCGATAGAAATTAAATAGGATTTATGTATTCTTATAAATTTATTCGGAGGAAGCTGTTCTTCAATTGATTTTAAACTGCTTCTTATAACAAGTGGTTTATTGGTACTCTTCAGATATATCTTCACATAATCACGCAATCCCTCCATCCATGTAATATCACTGAATATCACCTTTATCTGACTATAATCAGAATTCACAAAAAAATACTCTTGGGTTGCCTGCACCGGTGAAACATTCTTTAATGATTTTAATTCATACAATTCCTTTGCCCTGTTGCAGGCTCTTACAAATCTTTCAAGAGATACAGGTTTTACCAGGTAATCCACTACAGACAAGTCATAACTTTCAAGTGCATATTGTTTATATGCAGTAATAAATATGACCATGGGTTTATTTTCCAAAGTTGAGATATACTGAAGACCTGTCAATCCCGGCATTTGTATATCGATAAAAATCAGGTCTATTTGATTTTCCTGCAGGGCCTTCATGGCTTCAAATGCATTGCTGCAGGTTGCTGCCAGGTTAAGATAAGCAACCTTTCCGATATTATCGGCCAGCAGCTTTAAAGCCAATGGTTCGTCGTCAACAGCAATACAATTCATTTTCATTTTAAAGATAGTTTTAAATCCACATTATACCAGCCATTCGAATCATCAATAATCAGCTGGTGCGAATGCGGATACAGCAAATCCAACCGTCTCTTAACATTTACCAATCCGATACCGGAGGTTTTATCTTTAGCCCTGTCATTGCTGATGAATTTATTTCTGACTTTAAAATCCAGCCTGTTATTCTCTGCATTCAATTCTATAAAAATCCCCGGGTCACCCGACAAACCATTTCCATGTTTAAATGCATTTTCCACAAATGGAATCAGCAGCATCGGTTCAATGGAATGCCATTCTTCTTTCACATTAAAATGAATCTGCAGATCCAGATTAGAACTAAACCGCAACTTCTGAAGATCAATATAATCACGAAGGGATTCCACTTCATTTTTTAATAATACTTTATCATCATCACTTTCATAGAGCATATATTGCAATAATGATGACAACTTAATTACTGTGGGCTCCAATTCTTCGCTTTTCAATCTTACCATCGCTACAATATTATTGAGTATGTTGAATAAAAAATGAGGGCTCACCTGTGAACGAAGAAAGGCCAGTTCTGTTTTAAGGTTTTCCTGGCGCAGAGCAAGTGCATTGGCGTCAGCTTTAAATTTGTCATAGATAATTTTGTAGGTCGTACTCACCATAACAGTAAAAAGAAATGGGATACTGTTATGTCTGGCTGAAATTAAAAAATTAAAATGATGGCGATGTATAAATGGAATAAATAAAGCACCATGCAGCAGCATGATAATGCAATACGATATTATCAGGGAACTGAAATAAATAAAAAATTTCTTGGTATAGAAAAATCGGGGTATGAGAACCAGGGCATTCAGATAGAAGAACCCCATCCATAAAATATTCGTGGCTGCATTCAAATTTCTGAAATCCAGGTCATCCGGATTTCTGATTGTCTCATTTTCAGCCCTGAAAATAAATGGCAGCATGAAAATGGAAGCCCAGATAATAATATGTATAACCCAAACTAACCTGTTGTTACGCTGTCCGCTTATCTTCAAATCCCTCAATCGTGCCATCTTTGTTCTTTGAAGATTAAACTGTCTGGCGGATATTTCGCTTTTAATGTGTCTATGATACTGGCACACCAGGTATTTATCCTTTGTTTATCAGCTTCGCTGAGGATGGCATCTTTATGGATCCAGGTATAGGAATCGAGCGGCATTTCATTTTTTTTGATCTGCTCCATGCATTCTTCCATTTTTTTCTTCTGAACTGCAACCTTAAGAGAAGTGAAGTCATTCAGGTTAAAATGTCTTTTCCCATCCACTATATGATTATTAAGCCACCACTCCACAGGCTGGACTTCGGCGTACCAGGGATAGACGGTTTTATTGGAATGGCAATCATTACAGGCTCTTTGTAAAATTAACTTAACATCATCAGGCACATTGTACAAAGCGCTTATATCCTTACTGGTATCCGCTGATAAATTTTTTGAAGGACGAAAGAACTGAATAATAATAAATACTATCGCAAGGCCAATTAAAATTTTCTTTATCATGATCGTTTTTATTTAGCAGGTATAAAGCTACCATCCGGTAAATGGGTGGTCCCGGTAATGATGCAAACTTCCAAAATTTTGCTGTTAACCTTAAAAAGTACAAGGACCTTAAAACAGCAATAATGTATATCCCAGGACAGCACTCCCAATAATAAGAAATATTGTATTAATTCCCGGGAATTCGAATGTTATTATGGTGATCCATCCACTTCCGTTTGTCCACAACTTCAGTCTGCGTCATGGCTATATGAGCGGCTGGACCCCCGAATGCTGTTAATCCCAGCCTGGTGAATAAGGCGGCTAATTCTTTCAGACTGGTCTTTTCATTTTGCATACCTGATGGTTCTGCCGGTTTGCCTCTTTTGTAATTCTAATAAGTTGCTAAAACAGAAAGTAGAAAAAAGTAGTATTAAATTAGTATGGATTTTTCGTTTGCAGAAGATAGTTAGTGGACTAAGTATAAACCCTAAGTAAAATCATTTAACGTTCTTTTACAGCTGGTGCGGATAGTCATTGTGAAATTTTTAAGAACCCCTTTATTTAACTTAACAGGATTATTCACCAAAATCAAATATATGTCCAGAATTTTACTCTCACTGCTGATTATTTTTTTCTTCTATTCTGCCAGTGCGCAATTTAACAAAGGGAATATTCTGTTAGGTGGAAACTTATCTTATGGAAGCTCTAAATCAACATCACCTCCAAATCCTGATGAACAGAAAAGTAATAGTGGAAATATTGATATTTCACTCGGAAAAGCAATTAAAGAAAATGCTTTGTTCGGTGTAAATATAAGTTACGGTGGTTTTTCAAATATGTTGTGCGCTAGCGTCAGCCCTTCAAAAGCGACGAGTTACAATTATGGGTTAGGAGTTTTTTATCGTGTGTATAAAGATCTGGGAAAAGAATTTTATCTTTTCGGACAAGCCGGAGCCGGATTTAACGGATCTTCTTATTCAAGTACTGACAGTGCAGGGAATAAATTATCTAATGGTACCGCCTATGGGGGCAGCATTTACATTTCTCCCGGCATAGCTTACAAAATTTCAAAAAAATTCTTTCTCGAATTATCCATACCGCAGATATTTTCCGTTAGCTATTCAAACTCAAATTCTAAATCGGGATCAGTATCGACCGGATCAGGTGACAATTTTGGTGTATCAGCAAATTTTATCAGCAATCCATTAAATTATTTAGGTGTCGGTTTCCGCTTGATATTATAAAGAATTCCTTTTGTTATAAACAATTTTACCACTCTTGATCGTCATTTCGCATTCAAAACTTTTTGAACCGTCTAATTTATATCCTGTATGATCATAAAATACAATACTTTTTTTGCGAACATGCAGAATAGCTATATCTGCAATTGCTCCCTTTGATAGATTTCCTAATTCTTTGTGATTAATCTCTATCGCAGGATTCCAGGTAACCCGCTTAATTATTTCCCGGATATTTATTCCGAGTGCAAGGAATTCAGACATAATTTCCGGGAGATCTTTCATTTTATTTTTCCTGACGGAATGCATATCCGAACTGATAGAGTTTGGATAAAAAGCCGAATCAATTGCCGGTTTAGCCTGGGAAAACGAAAAACTGATTTCTCCATAACCCACATCGAAAAGAATTCCCTTTTCCCTGGATTCCCACACGTAGGTTTTTATTTTTTTACTTCCTGTATCAACGATATATTCCCGGCCCTTCAGTTCAGCAAAACAATGTGTGAAAATATCTCCGGGCCGCATACGTTTTAATAATAATTCTTCGAGTGACAAAGGAGATTTGTTATCCCCAAAATCAATCATTAGCGGCACATTTGCCAGGCTTCCGGCATGTATTGCTTCTTCAAGAGGCTTCCATTCAGTTCCTTTATAATGAGCGAGCTTGATACCCACAATATAGTCGGGGTATTGCTGTACCATTATGGCCGTCTTTTTCCCGTCCATATCACCGGTGTCCTGTTCAAATTTTCTGCCGCGCATGCCTGCTCCCACAATATTCAGGAATGCAAGTACCCTTGTTTTTGAACTATCTATTATCTTCTTTTTGAAATCTGGAAAATCCTTCCAGCCCGAAGAGCCGGCATCAACTACGGTCGTTATACCAGTACGAAAAGCAAATGAATCGGGTAACAGGGATTCAGAGCCATTGCAAAAATGTCTTTCGGGATCAGGCCCATAAAAATCATGGGTATGTATATCTATGAGGCCCGGTACTACAAGCATTCCTCTGGCATCAATTACTTCTCTGGCTTTTTTTTCATCAATGCTCTTTGCAATTCCAGCAATTTTCCCATGGCTGACGGCAACATCCAAAATTCCGTTGATGTTGTTCCCGGGATCAATTACATGACCACCTTTAATAAGAATATCAAATTGCTGGGCTAATACGAATTGCAACTGAAATAATAATAAAAACAGGACAAATGGTCTCTGCATGAACGGAAAGGTTTCAGCCAAATTAGTAAAGGATTACTAACCGCAACTTCATTTTTTGCAAAAATTGCTTCCGTGAATGAATTAATATAAAACAAAAATACCCGGGAATATTTTTCCCGGGTAACCATTTTCTATTACTATGCAGGTTATTATTTCAAATCTCCAAATTGCGAAAGGCTGAAAACTATATTTGAACCAACTATTCTACCCTGCTTCAGTCCTGCATTTATGGAAGGCTGATAATGAATGCCGGCATAAAACCTGGAATTACCTGCATCTGTCCCAATATCCCTGAATGTATTAAATGTACGTGCGGGGAAACCGAGATAGTCCCAGGTATGATCTGTAAAAGGTCCTATGTTTCCGTATATGGCCGTTAATGCTTCCGAAGCTGCTGCCGAAGCAACAGAATGGGCAGATGGATATTCCGGATGTGCGGGTGTTGTTAAGAAAGATAGCCAGGTTGCATCTCCAATTACATTTCTGATATAGGTTATCGGTCTGACCTGGTTGTATACATACTTGGTTTTAAATACGCTGATCACTGCATCGTTCAAACATATTCCTACCAGTGCGTAAGTCAGAGCTGCCTTGTCGAGACGGCTATGAGTTTGCCTGATCACCTGTTGGATAATGCTCATCCAGTGGCCGGGTGTTGTAACACCAGGAATATCTCTCCAGAATAACGCCCAGTTCTTTTGATCGGTCGTCAGGACTTTTGACGCCTGGTATAAATCATTGACCTCATTGTAGAAATCAGATCCCGGAACTTCAGAATATGGAATTGGCGGCCCTGATTGCGCGTTATCATCGCTGCCTGCGATAATGGGACGGTCATTTCCCCAAAAAGGACCCTGGGGTGCTGCAAAAGCCGGCGGTGTAGGTACCCAAAGTCCCGGACCTACGGGAGGAGTATAAGGAAGCGCATTATTTTGAATATAACTATCTGTGAGGGACCAGGCAAAAATTGCGTCTGCAATGGATTTTCCAAATCCAACAGAGCGGTCAAGCACTTCATTCCCTTCACCATTGAAAGTTGAATAAATGGCATTCTCGAGTGAATCGATGGCGGCCAGATCAATCGGATTTAAATTAGCTGACGTAAAAAAACTTCTGTTGAATTCTGCAAGGGACGCATTCACACTGGCGGACCAGTCATATCTTTTATTCTTTTCCGTTTCAGGCAGTCCCGATAGTCCATTATATTTATTCTTCCAGGAAGCCAGTCCCGGATCAATAGATTCATAGGCACTAATGCCTGAATATACAAAGGGCCGTGCTAATGCCCCATTGCCAATACCCGTGGCATCCTTATACAATCTAATTTCAAGGGTCATCCATTTATCGATCACGTCCGCAGAATAAAAATAGGGATCGTTCCTCCCCTTAAAAGGATCACCTGATTTGCGGCATGCTGTGAAACAAACCATTATCAGGACAGGTAAAAGCAGAATGAGGCTTTTCGACTGGCCATTCGGCTTTAGTAAAAATTGCTTCATAAAATGTTTTTTGGGTTAAAAGAATGAAAAATCCAAGGCGCAGTATTGGCCAATAAATGTAACTTGGGATATCTCCCAAAAAAATACCCATTTATGGGTAGCGTTATTTTGAATTGACTGTTTGCCCTTTATCCTTTTTACCGATTAATTAAATATGGATTTTCTACTCCATAACTGCATTTAAAAATTAGTTATGAATAAAGAACCTTTCAATCTCGAGTTCAACAGATTAATCAAAGGACTGAGCAATGAATCGGCGCCCAGCATGTTGGAGTTTGAGCAGGACTTTTATAAAAAGATTTTGAATTTTTTCCTGATTGGCGATTCTTATTATTTCATCCTGAACCATCAAAGCTTTTCATACGAATTTGTGAGCAAAGAAGTAAAAGATATACTAGGCTATCATCCTTATGAGTTTAATCTTCAGTTTATGAATGGGTTAATACATCCCGATGACCGATCCTGGTTTTTGTCTTTCGGAACCAGTGTTTTAGATTTTTTTTCAAAATTGCCCATAGAAAAATTGTTGAAATATAAAGTGAGATATGATATTCGACTCAGGAAACTGAATGGCAATTATGTACGAATGCTATATCAGGGTATGCTGCTTGAGCATGACGAAAATGGCAGATTCCTGAGAACCCTGAGCGTTCTTACGGATATTAATTACCTGAAACAGGTGGGAATACCGGCGCTATCATTTATTGGTATTGATGGAGAACCATCTTATCATAATGTTGCTTTAAACAATATATATATTGAAAGCAAGGATGAGTTGACCAGCCGTGAAAAACAAGTACTCAGACTTCTAATGGAAGGAAAATTAAGCAAGGAAATCAGTTTTATTTTGCAAATCAGTAAGCAGACCGTTGACACACATCGAAAAAATATGCTGCACAAAAAAAACCTGAACAATACCGGCGAACTTATTGGTAAAGCCATAAGGTACGGTTGGGTATAAATATCAAATTCTTTATGGCAGGAAGCCAGACGGATGCTTCAAATGGAATCCTGTTTGTTCCTGGTAAGATTTTGCAAAGGCGAGCAGTGTGGCTTCCCCAAAATGTTTCCCGATGAAAGAAATACTTGCAGGCATTCCATTAGGTAACAAACCGTTCGGAATGGTAATGGAAGGATTACCCGTTAAATTGGTAATAGCAAGCTGATCCCCGGTTTCGGGCGGCGCAATAATAATATCATACCCGTCAAGTACAGGATCCATTTTTTTCATGATCTGATAACGCACCCTGCAGGCATTGATATATTCTACAGCAGGAATAAAACGCGCGGTTCTGAAAGTGTTGGGCCATCTGTCTCTGGCCTGCTGTACCATTTCATCATCCATGGAGGAACGGGTTAGCAAATCAAAAGCAGCAGCGGATTCTGCACCAATGATCAATGAAAGTATTTCATCACCGTGCAGGCTATCAGGAAAACTTATGGGGATCAATTGAGCACCCATCTCTTTCAGGCGAACAAGGGTTTGTTTCTCCGTACTTCCAGAAGGCAGTGTATCAATATAATTTTTTATATAGGCAATTTTTAATTGCTTCAAATTTACCGAAGCTGAATAGTTGAAAGCGAACCGGATCGAAGATGCATCTGATTGATCGGCCCCGTGGATATAATTAAACACAATTGCCGCATCTTCTGCTGATCTGCAGAGGACTCCGACCTTGTCTGAACTCCATGCAAGTGCCATGGCTCCTGTCCGGGCGACACTTCCATAAGTTGGCCTCAGACCTGTAACTCCGCAACGCATCGCGGGATCCACAATAGAACCGTAGGTTTCAGTACCGATGGCAAAGGGAACAAGTCCTGCTGCTGTTGCAGCAGCTGATCCTGCTGATGAGCCACCCGATCCTTTAGTTGTATCCCACGGATTTCGTGTGAGACCTCCGAACCATACATCATCCATCGCCAGTTCACCCAGGGATAATTTGGCAACCATCACAGCGCCTGCCAACTCTAATTGTTTGGCAACAAAAGCGGTTTGATTTATTTTCTGATTTTTATATGGCGGCGTTCCCCAGGTGGTATATGTTCCTTCTACGGCAAAAAGATCTTTGATCCCATAAGGAATTCCATGCAGGGGACCTCTGTACTTACCACTTGCAATCTCGGCGTCCGCTTTTCTGGCCTGACTGATGGCGATATCCTCCGTTAATTCAATCACACAATGCAAAGCAGCCCCGTATTTCTTTAGCCGTTCGAGGTAGAAACGGGTTAGTTCTTCGGAAGTTATTTTCCTGTGTTTAATCAGTGAAGCCAGTTGCGGGATACTATAAAAAGCGAGCTGACTTTTATCTGAAGGCATGGATACCTGGTCAGGAATATCAAAATGAACGGGCATTTGTTTACGCGGAATCTTCATGCCAGGCAAAATCGGGTTAAACCAGAGCGGAAATGGCACATCATTGTTCAGGTTCTGCGACTGTAGGTAGTAGTATGTTTTCAACCTGTCTGTTAAATAGCCGGTCATGGAATCTTTCTTTGAATCACTAAAAGAGAGGCCAAACATTTTTTCAGTGGTTGCAATCTGCGAGCGCGTAATGGAATCCTGTGCAGAAGCCATGATAACAGGCATCATACAGAATGACAAAAGAAATTTTCTCATAAGTGTATTTTGTAATCGGAATAAATATATCTATTTTCCGATTACCTACCCGATAAAATCGTAAGTCGCTAATTCTTCTGCTGTTGGAATTTGAAATGAATTGAAACATTCATCAAGAAATGCCTCGATCTCTTCCGGAGGAATATAAAACTCATGGCGGTCTGTCTGTTGATTTCTTTTTAAAACTCTTTCTTTCAGAATCTCCCTTGATATATTTAAATAATAGAACTTTACCAGCGCACCAATTTCCTTTGCCTCATCGCGTAATTTTTCTCTTTCTGTTCTTCCCCATGTTCCCCATTCAATGATTACGCTGATTGAATTTTGCAGCATCTTCTTTGCGATCTTCCATTGCAGTTGTTCAATCTGATCCCTGAATTGATTGCCATCTGCTTCAGCTTTATCATTCCAGATTTCCTTTATCCATTCATCAGGTGAAAATCTAAAGGCCCCCGTTGATCCGGCAATATTTTTTGCCAGTGTAGTTTTTCCCGATCCGGGCAAACCACATATTAAATGAAATAAGGGGCTTTTAACATTTTGGGACACGTTGAATTCATTTAGTACCTGAGAAATCGGTGCCTTAGGGTAGTCATATTTTTGTCCCTTTTATGAGTAAGACTGCCTTTACAGACTGTTCTTTTAAATGTAGAAATTTCCTGCGTTCTTCGTCCTGATTAAAATTCTGAAAATCCTGATCAGAATCAAATTCGACTAAATGGATTTCATATGGCTTGTCGATATTATTTTCAATGATTGAATGATCTCCGGGTCGTACCCTGATTAAAAGCCGCCCGTTATATTTTGAAATAGCCGGAATAGCAATGTTTTCAAACTGATGAAATATATCTTCCTGTCCCTCTTGAATGTAAATTAATTGCGTTAAAAATATCATTTCCAAATTTCCTGCGTGAAGTGGAATTCTAAATTAGTAACAATAGTACTATTATTTCATCAATTTAAGAATCGCCATTAAAGTTCCGTTTGTCCCATATTGTGAGACTTTAGCAGAACGCGGAATATTAATTATTACTTCAATTTTTCATTGAAAAAATCAATGGTGCGTTTCCAGGCAAGTTCTGCAGCAGTTTTATCATATCTTGGCGTCGTGTCGTTGTGAAAGCCATGATTTACATTTGGATATATGTAGGCGATATATTCCTTCTTTTGATCTTTTAACGCGAGTTCATAAGCAGGCCATCCTTCATCCACATGCGTATCAAGACCTGCATAGTGCAACATTAAGGGAGCCTTTATTTTTGGAACATCTTCGGTTGCAGGTTGGGTACCATAAAATGGAACCGCCGCCGACAAATCGGAAATACGAACTGCCATCATATTGGCTACCCATCCACCAAAACAGAAACCAACGACACCCACTTTCCCATTACAATCCGGAAGCCCATTTAAATATTCATAGGCAGCAATAAAATCTTCCAGTATTTTATTTTTATCGAGCTTACTCTGCATTTCCCGGCCCTGATCATCATTCCCCGGATAACCACCCAACGGTGTAAGTGCATCAGGTGCCAGCGAGATGAATCCTGCCAGCGCAGCTCGTCTTGCCACATCTTCAATATATGGATTCAGTCCCCTGTTTTCATGTACCACAATGATGCCTCCCAGTCTCTGTTTTGTATCAATGGGTAGGGATAGCAATGCTTTGATCTTACCATCGCCTTTGGGAGAATCATAATATATATACGCTGATTTTAGACGCGGATCATCCGGCTTCACCTGAATATTACTTTCATAAGCAGGCATCAGAAAACTTGTAAGAGCTGTTACGGTAATACCTCCCACAGCATAAGCAGACAATTTTTGTATAAAATCGCGTCTTTCAATTCTATTGTGGGCGTAATCATCATACAGGTCAAAAACTTCCTGTTTGATATCTTCTTTTCTTATATCCATGATGATCCTTTTTTATTAAAAGTGTTTTTAACTCGGTGCAATAATAATTTACACTGCAATTTACATACCCCGTAAGCAAATTACTAACGACCGTTAACCGGGAGTACGGGTTAACCATTATAGTAATTTTAAATTGATGATCATTGAAAATTGTCTTATTTTAATGTTTTCATAGGATAAGGTTTAATGGTTAACGGTATTTGACTAGTGCAGCCTCCCTTAAAAAAGGAGGCTTTTTAAAGAATAACTTTCGTGATTTTGCCGTAAATAAAAAGTAGTAAAAAAATAACCGGGAGGCGATTGCGACCCACCACCGGCAAGTACAACTTACCGGCGGATGGGTCACTTGATACCTTATCAGGATAAGGTTAAATGGTTATGGTATGTTAGTGCAACCTATCCCAGAGATCCGGATCATTAAAATCCATGAACCGGAATATTTTTAGATAAGGCTTCGCCTTCGCCTGGCCTGCTAAACGACCGGCATAAACATCATTAATATTACGCCGCTACATCAGCATTTTTGTATGGTTTTATAGCACGATTGTACTAAATTATTGTTTGAACCTCGACCAATAGCTATTTTTAATATTCAAATGAAACTACTTGGGAAGAAGGAATTTGATTAATAGAATAGACCTGACCCCGCCAAAACAACTGCAGACATTAATTGAAAATCGTCGCGTTTTCAATCTAAATAACTGCGAGCTCAATATCTATGAGAGCTATCAAAAGGCATTTGGGGTGCCACTGACCTTTAATGATCTGGTGATAACCAGCATGGTAACAGGTAAGAAAGTGATGCACCTTGCCAATCAGCCGGATTTCGAATATCTGCCCGGCGAGACGGTGATATTGCCTGCTAATCAGCCCATGGTTATTGATTTCCCCGAATCCACCCATAGCAACCCGACTCAATGTATTGCACTTATGGTGAACACGACCTATGTGCAGGATACGATGGAATATCTCAATTCCTGTTACAACAGCGGAAGCGACGACAATCATGAATGGAATATTGATTTCAGTCAGTATCATTTTTCAAATGATGCGGAAATCGCCGAAACCATTAACAAGATCATTCGTAATTGCAGCAGCGGGGATAAGGCAAAAAATATCTATGCTGATCTGAGCCTGAAGGAACTGCTTATCCGTCTGGTTCAGAGTCAATATCTGAAGCGGGTGGAAATGGATAAAAGTGATAAGAAAAATTTCAGCCGACAGCATTTTCTGCTTGACTATATCCATGAACATCTTACAGAGAAATTAGGTGTTGACTCTCTTTCACGCAAAGCGTATATGAGTCGCAACGAGTTTTTCAAATGGTTCAGGCAACAGTTCGGGATCTCTCCATTGGAATATATAAATCGCGAACGTATCAAACTCGCTAAACAACTTCTGGGCAGCCAAAATACTACGGTTACGGAAACCGCCTACCAATGTGGATTTGCCGATGTCAATTATTTTGTACGTCTCTTCAAAAAATCAGAAGGAATTACACCAGGTACATTTAAGGAGTTCGTTATAAGGGATTCCCTGGCCTTAAGCCCTTCTGTGCCGAAAGGGATTTTCTAACGTCCAGCATTACAGATTTCCCCATTATATCTATTTTACCATTCAGCCATAGACGAACAGCAATTGTATCGAAAACGGACGATATTTTATTCTGAACTTCTATAGATTATTGATTTGCATAGAATTAACAGGCGGCATCCTGTTTGTTTCCATATTATAATTATACAGACTTCATTATGCTTAAAAATTATTTCAGGATTGCGTGGCGCAATATGATCAGGGACAGGCAATTTACTTTTCTCAATGTGTTTGGACTTTCCGCGGGGCTCGCCTGCACTTTGTTGATCTGGTTCTGGGTGAATGATGAGCTGAGCATAGATAAATCATTTGAAAAAGATGGTCTGATATATCAGCTCCTTGAACATCGCAAAACACCAGGACAGAGTCCCGCTTCTGACGAGTCCTCCGGCATGCTGGCCGAAGTGGTTGCTCAACGAATGCCTGAAGTGGAATATGCTGCAGCACTGGCTCCGCATGAATGGTTCCAGAAATTCACTTTATCAGCCGGTGAAAAAAATATCAAGGCCTATGGACAATATGCCGGTAAAGATTATTTCAATATTTTTTCTTTCCGCCTCATTGATGGAAAGAAAGACCAGATACTTGCCGCCAAAAACTCAATCGCCATATCCGATGAACTGGCATTAAAACTTTTTGGTACAACTGCAAATCTGATTGGCAAAGCCATCCGATTCCAGCATGAACGTGATTTTTTTGTTTCCGGTGTATTTGAAAAACCAGGTCCGCACTCCTCACAGCAATTTGATTTCGTTCTATCCTTCGAATATATGAAAGACGTGTACCCCTGGGTAACTTCGTGGAACAATACTGGTCCACATAATTTTGTGCTCCTGAAAAAAGGCACCGATATCGATGCGTTTAATAAAAGAATTGCCGGTATCGTAGCTGAAAATAGCAATGACACGACGAGATCGGCTTTCGCCGCTCCTTTTGCTGAGAATTACCTGCTCTACACTTTCAGTCATGGTTCGCAGACAGGCAGTAAAATGGGATATGTAAAATTATTTTCGCTGATTGCAATTTTTATTCTTGCAATTGCCTGCATCAATTTTATGAACCTGTCAACCGCCAAAGCTTCGGGGAGAATGAAAGAAGTAGGTATCAAAAAAGTGATGGGGGCTGAGAGATGGCAATTGATACTCCAGTTTCTTTCCGAGTCTATTATCTATTCTGCCATCGCCATGATCTTCGCGCTTATTTTGGTCTTGCTTCTTCTGCCATCATTCAATAATCTTACGGGGAAGGAAATTGTTTTGAGCGTTGATCCGAAACTTGTTCTCACACTGGCAGGAATAACCATCGTCACGGGATTGCTTTCGGGTAGTTATCCGGCATTATATCTTTCAGGTTTTAACCCGATCTCCATTCTGAAAGGAAGCCTGCAAACTTCCTTAGCTGAATTATTATCACGGAGGGGCCTTGTTGTATTTCAATTTACCTTATCTGCTCTGCTGATCGTTTCAGTTCTTGTTGTTTACAGACAAGTGCAATTTGTACAAAGTACAAATCCCGGTTATAATAAAGAAAATGTTATTCGTTTTAATTCTGAAGGAAATGTATTAAAGAGCGAAGATGTATTTATGGATCAGGTTAAAAAAATTCCCGGAGTGGTTAATGCATGTTACACATGGCATGAAATGATCGGAAGGAATTATGGAGATTACAACCTGAGCTGGGAAGGGAAAAATCCCAATGAAGCAGTTTATTTAGAAGGATTTGGCGGAGGTTATGGTTTTATAGAAACGATGGGAATGCATATGGCTGCCGGCAGGGCTTATTCAAAAGCTTATGGAGACGAAACGTCAAAAATTATTCTGAACGAAGCTGCCATTAAGATGATGCAAATCAAAGACCCGATTGGGAAAACAGTACAGTATGTTGGTAAGCCAAGACAAATTATTGGTGTCGTAAAGGATTTTCATTTTGAATCATTACATGAAGTGGTAAAGCCATGTTTTATCACACTTGATGCACCAGGCAATATTTGGCACAAAATGATGGTGAGGATTAAGGGCGGGGACCAGGAGGCCACGATTAATTCTATCAGGCACCTCTACGAAACTTATAATCCGGGTTTCCCTTTTGATTATAATTTTCTTGATGAAGCCTATCAAAAACAATATCTCACAGAAACCAGGGTGGGCATACTCTCAAGATATTTTGCAGGACTGGCGATTTTAATTTCTTGTCTTGGTTTGTTTGGCCTGGCAACATTTACCGCACAAAAAAGACGTAAGGAAATTGGCATCCGGAAAGTCGTAGGGGCTTCGGTGAATAGTATTGTAGTCATGTTATCTAAGGATTTCCTGAAACTGGTATTGATTTCAGTTATCATTGCATTCCCACTGGCATGGTGGTTCATGTATCAATGGCTGCAGTCCTTTGCATACCGTATTGATATAGGACCGGAAGTTTTTTTGATAACCGGGACGTGCGTCGTATTAATTACTTTGCTGACGATCAGTATTCAGGCACTTAAAGCGGCGCTGGTGAATCCGGTCTCCAGTTTAAGGTCTGAGTAATCCAAAGGCAAGTATGGGAGCATGGGAGTAATAAAAGCCACCTACCAAAGAATTCTACGCCTATGAGGCGCTGTTTATCGACGACTCAGTTAACTGGTTTTCTTTTGGCGAAAACAAGGAAAATAGTTTTGTTTAATGCATTGACGTATCAGCAAAGCAACAATAGCTGAGCCAATCCCGTAAACGGATATGCGACTAGCCGATCGCTTCAATTTCTATGCGATATAAATTATTTTATTGCAGAACAAAGGTGAACAGGAATTGGATAACTATTATCCCTGCCAACTCGCAAAAGCAAGAATCATCACACCTGTCAAAAGAACTGCCGCAATTAAATAGACAATGATTGATTCGCCAACCGGTAATGATGACTGATCTTTCATAGATTCGGACTTTGTCATAGTATATTATTTTAATTGTTCACTATATAAAAACAACTATGGTGCCAGATATTTTTTTCATAAATTATTAATTATGAATAAGTTGTAAAGGTTAAAAACCATTTATTACCAGTACTGACCCACTTATAAAATATATGGTATCATTATCGTAATAATCAACCGAAGAAATAGTAAAAATCCTGAAAATAATTGTTGATTCAACCCTTCAACTTTAAATCCTCAGACCATTTTTTTGCAGAAATAAAAAAGAGATGGTTATCTCTACCTGACGTCTGATGAGGCATCTCTTGTCAGCGGAGTTTGTCTGACGATTGATGGAAGCGCTGTGAGGTAATCAAAAGCTGAAGGAACAGAAATATGATTTATACCCTGGGCAGGGGATCTACATCTTTTGCAATATGATCGCGGTAAGTCTTTATAATGAGATCCAGGGGCTGATTCGGATCTCCCTTGAATTTATCTGAAGCCTTGTATGAAAACTCCTTGCATACCTGTTCTTCCAGTTCAGCTGGCAGATCTGAATTGCCCTTAATCGATTCGATACGAACAATATAATCTTTTGGATCGGGCGTGCTGTCCGGCTCGTTATATTCAACTGTATATTCTGCATTTTTATACATGACAGGTAGTAAAACATTCATAATCTGGTATGCGGTTTAGAATATTTATGATTCCTGGTTGAGCCATCCTCCCGTGAATCCAGCCTTGCGGAGGCCTTTTTTAATAAAAATGGATTGCTTGATAATATTCCAAATTAATTGAGACCTGAAATTCTCAATCATGATAACCATCGGACCTTCATTCAATCCAAACTTCCATGGAGAAACCCAACCATATTCCTCCTTGCCGGGGATTTTAAATACCGGATTAAAGCTTGCATCAAAACCTTCATTGACAGCATTATTTTCCTTTAATCTATTTACCGCATGACGAAGGGTACTTAATACGATGTCGGGGGCAAAAGGCAAAGAAGCCACAACTGCCCATGGTGAAATCGTACCATCATCCGGGCCATACGGTACACCGCGGGCGACATAATCATAAAAGATTTTTTCAACCCCGTCAATCTTTAAAACAGCAGGCCCGGGTCCGTCACTTGCCGTAAAGCCCCAATTATTTTCACCATAATGCTTAAAATTGAGTGGATTCTTTATAGCATATTGTTGCTGGATATGGGTTGCACGACGGCTGTTTTCAAAATAATCAATCTTATATTTCCTGTTCAACTCGTCCTGGATACCCTGAAAATCCACCCACAGGTGCGACATCTGATGGATAAAAAGTGGTCCGGCATGTATGTACCCGTAACCGAGTATGTCAACCCATTTAAAAGTGGATGTCCAATTTTGATAACCTTTCGGATCAATGGGGAAAGTTGGCGAACCCAACGCAAGTACATATAAAATGATTGCTTCACAATATCCATCACCCCAGTAATTGTTAAGAAAACCGGACTCAGGTTTCCAACCATGACAAATCATCGATCCCCCATTCAAAGCCCATTGCCAGTCAACGCGTCTGTAAAGGTTTTCTGCAAGGGTTCGTATCTCTTTTTCTAACTTATTTTCACCTTTAAAATAAACAGCAGCAGTCAACACGCCAGCAATAAAAATGGCTGTATCAATGGTTGATAATTCGCATTCCCAGGCCCGCTTGCCTGTATCCATTTGGAGGAAATGATAATAAAATCCTTTGTAACCCATTGCATCCACCTCCGGACCCTGATGACCGGCGAGAAAAAAATTCAAAATGGTGAGAATTTTATTAATCCCCTCTTCTCTTGAAATTAAATTTCGTTCAATACCCACCACATAACTACTGATTCCCAGACCTACAGCCGCTATACTCGAATGTGAATCCGGGCTTGATTTATCAGCGATCAAACCGTTTGCCGGATTTAAATATTTAAGAAAATAGTTAAAAGTTTTTGCCTGCAAGTTCTCCAGCATTTCCCTATCTGAATCTAAATACTCTGTCATTTGAAGTTAATTTATGAATTTTCCCGGTATATACAATAGTGAAATAGTTAGTTTTCCTTTCTTGCTATTTTTGCAATATAATAATGCAAAAACTTTATGAAAAAATATATGCTCACGTTTTTCGGAGGGAATATGGCGCTCCGTTATAACAATCTCGAATACTATCCATGAATCAAAAGATTTAATAGTAATTAAATAAGCAGATCATGTCGTTCCTAAGCATTCTCTTCTGGGCATTTTTTGCGTCATATATTGTTCATATCCTTGACGAAACTTTGCTCAATGGCGGCTTTGTTAAATGGATTGCAGAGAATTTTTGGCCGACGTATAATATTCGGATGTTCTTCTGGTTTAATGCTGCTTTTATTGGAGCAATCGCAGTAAGCAATATTCTATTTGACAGTTTTGGCGGCCATTGGGTTATCCTGCCAATTTTCTTCTCAACAGGATTCGTTACCCATGTTCTGACTGTGCACTTATACTGGACAATCCGTCTCTACACTTACTCGCCGGGCCTGGTTACAAGTCTGCTATACGTAGTCATCTTTTATCTCCTGATCAAATATGGCGTCGGCGGTCACCTCGTCAGCCGTAAGGATTTTGCTATTGGAACAATCACAGGCATTGCGACACTGGGTGCATTCCTTACTGTCGGACCTACTTTGCTTTTCCCCAGGATCACGGGACGCCGTCACAGTGATAACCGTTAACACCCTGGGTTGAAGGAAGAATTCTCCTAGAAGCAAATACTGATACCTGAGCTAAAGACCCAGCCAAATTCTTCTTCAGTACTCACATTTGTTGGTCTTCTCAAGTTTTTGAATGAATTGTCATTATGAGGATCGTATCCGACACGCCAGCGGCTGTTAAAATCCAGATCATAGTAAATTCCTGTATATAAGCCCAACTGAAATTTTTTCGATATCAATGGATACCAGAATATTTTTATCGCAGGTTCTGTAATAAACCCATTCCTGCGTAATGACAATGTGGTATTATATTTTTTTGCCAAACTATCGAGTGAAGGAGGCATGTTCCCTGTTAGTACAATACGGTCAAAATGTTCTCCCAAGGCCACGCCGGCGAGAATCCATAATTTTTTAGTTTCGAAAAAACGGCGATAGATGCCTAATAGCACATCGGCGGTACTGATATCCTGTTTGGATACAATGGTTCCTGCGTTTAAACTGTATATCATTTTACCTCCAAAAGGTATACCTGCCATTTCAATTCTCAGTCCCACAGGGATTTTCTGTTGCGCTGTATAACCGTATTTATTAAGAAAATTATTTATTCTGGGATCTGTGGAAGTATAAAAAACAGCACTTGCATTGAACATGAATACAAACGCATGACCAGTAAGATCATCATGCTTTTTCAATTCGGGCCCATTCCTGTTTTCATGATTTGGAACAGTATCTGCTTTATTCTGAGCAAAAAGTATAGCAGGCAGTAGAATAATAACCAGGATAAATAATCCCTTATTCATAATACAAAAGTACACAACAAATTGCTTTATAAAGCTGCCTTGGATTGATAATTACCGAACTTTGTGTTGTTAATCAACTAAATCTTTCTTCAAAACAGAAACATGTCATTCCAGGCTTATATAAATAATATTAAATTAAAGACCGGTAAATCACCTTCCGAATTTAAGAAATTAGCTGAAAAAAAAGGGTTTTTTGAAAAAGGAAGTCTTAAGCCGACAGTTAAAGCAGGTGAAATAATAAAATGGTTGAAAGAAGACTTCGATCTGGGTCATGGACATGCTATGGCTATTTACGCTACGTTCAAGGGGAGGAAATAATGATTCCTTGGATTGTCACGATTCTGGCAATCTTTCCTTCCCAAACACTGGTACCTCCAGCTCAACTGAGAAAGTCTAAACTTTTTGTGAAATACTTTTTCAGGGATTCGTTGACCAGAGACTAACGTTTTTTACCAGTGCACGACGCGGCAGCTTAAGATGTGCTAAAATCATTTCTGCAAAATCTTCAGGCTGCAATACTTTCTCCGGATTACCATCTGTTAATTTAAGTTCCATTGCCAGGGAAGTTGCTATGGTACTTGGATTTGCTGTGAATACCCTGATTCCTGATGAGCGCACTTCCATCATCAGAGATTCTGAAAGACCAACCAAACCAAATTTCGATGCACTGTATGCACTGGTATTTGAAAATCCCTTGAGTCCCGCTGTTGAAGATACATTGACTATATCGCCATTTTTTCTTGCAAGCATGGCTGGCAGCACTTCGTGAATACAATAATAAGATCCCAGCAAATTAGTTTGAATAATGATTTCCCATTCTTTAACCGGTAGCTCCATAAAGTTGCCCATCTTAGCGATGCCTGCATTATTGATAAGAATATCAATCTGACCAAACTCACGGATGAAGGCGCTTATAGACGCAGACACTGCAGAATAATCCGATATATCAGCAATTTGATATGAAGCCCTGATCTCTGAATTTAAATTATTGGCCTCAGCCAACAGGCTAATGAGATCCTGGCTGGTTCTGGAAACAAGCGCCAGGTTAACCCCCTCCGCTGCAAGCGCCAATGAAATAGCGCGACCCAGTCCTTTACCGGCTCCTGTGATCAATGCTGTTTTTCCTTTTAGAGATTCCATTTTTTCTATGAAGATATAACACAGTGATTCACGATCTTTATTCCTCTTCTCTAATCAAAAATAAAATTAATGAAGTCCTCCTCAAAGCGCTTATTTCAATTTTTGACTTTTGTTTTGATCGGTGGAAATTGCATTGCCCAGGTAAAATTAAAATCTGCTGAAATTTCATTCACCACACCGGCAAATACAGACGACAAAGACTGGAATACTCAAATAAAAGTATCATTATTTTTAATAGACGGTACACTCGTTGGTGTAGCCGGTTATAATTCCTGTGACGCATCCACACCAAGTGCTGATATGCTGGGCTGCTTTTGTTGCATCAACCCTGTCACTAAGTTTAAAGATAACGGAGAAATAAGAGGGCCTTTCTCCATCAAAATATTTAATAAAGTGCTTCAGCAAAACATCCAATCAGGATATTTCACCGTTACTATGTATCCAAACGGTAACGACAGATGGGTATTTAATCCAAAACTTACATTGAACTTTGACGATGGCACATCGGCTGGTTTTGCATCCTATTCTAATGCTGTTATTGAGCAGGATGCTCCGACTGCAACATTTTTGATTCATTAAAATATCCTTAGTCCCACATATATCTGAACAGTCCTTGTTTTCCAGGATCCAGATGCCGAGGTGTTATTGATATCGGAAAACCCGTATACGTACCGAACGCCTCCTTTAAATTTTAAAATATTCAGTTGAGCACCCGCAACCATGGAGAAATTGCCTGAAGTAAAGGCATTTTTCCCGTTGGTTTCGAGATTGTCATTTTTATTTAAAAGGGTGCTAAACTGCGGACCCAGCAAAAGACTCAGGATGGGGATAGGTAGTTTGATAGTGAGCAGGATGGGTATATTCAAATATTGAAGTTTGATGTTTTGATTGTCTGAACCCTGGGTATTAATCTGACTATATAATACTTCCGGCTGTACGCCCAAAAGGATAAGATTGACTTCGGCAAAAGCGCCCGCCATAAAACCGCCTTTGAGTCCGTTCTGAACAGAATAACCCGTGACTTCACTCAGGTCTGTGCCAGCCTTGATGCCCAGGTGTAATGCCTGGGCTCCGGCGGATAAACAATCCATTACAATGAGGACAAATAAAAGAAGAAAGATATTTTTCATGGCTGCTATTTTAATAGTACTTAAAACGATCTATTAAAATATCATACCAGGGTTAATTCCATTGGGTTTGATCGGAATTATACCTAGCCTAACCGAAAAGTTATTCCAATAGTCCAGTAAAAGGTATTGGTTAAATTTTCCGATATAACCTGATTCGAGGATGTTCCATTAGATTGTCCTGTATGGATATTAATTAAAGCTGGATTTAAGGGGATGGAATACGTAGGTGTAAAATTGATTACTAAATTTTTTATCGTATAACTGAAAGGCATACTTGCTTCGTAGTCCAGGATTTTAAAACTGTATGGATTCACAACACTTCCAGTGATCGTAGACACTCCGTTCTGAATAATTTTATTTTTTTTATTATTGGAGTACCTTTTATTCTTATAGTAACTGTCGTAAAAATTTTGCGTTCCACCATTTACTGTGATTGTCGGTGTATATTCCAGTTTTTTATGTAACGCTGTAAAACCATGTTCCAGGCTGAAACTTCCGGTGTAATCAATTTTATTTCCGAAATTTAAATTGATATCTAAATTCGGTTTAATGAATCCAAAATCAAAACCATTTTGATATTCAAAGCCAGCCTGAATTTCAGAAGATACACTGGTGCTTTGGCTGTTGTAAAAAAACTTCGAAACATTTACCTGCCCGTCGTAGTTACCGGAACCAAAAACATAACCAGCCTCCATGGTAACTAAATCAACCCGGCTTGCTTCAGTATTTTTTAAATAATTTAAATGAACAGAAAAATATATACCGGATTTATGGTAGTAGCTCAGAAAAGGAATATAATAAGGCAACATCGTTGAATCTTTCCGGCCCAGATAAACGTCATTATTCTGATAACTCAAACCTGTTTCAACACGGGTTTTTTTTATTTCCTTCAGATCATCTTTGTCAACCATGATTGAATCATGTTGAATGATAACCTGAGTGATTCGTTTTTTTTGAGCAGAATCTTTGACAGACTGAGCAGAAATATTTTGGGTGATACATGTGAAAATAAAAGAGATAACAAGAATTAATGGGAGATTTTTCATCAATATGGGTAATGGAATGAATGTTCTGATAAGCCTTGCGGGCCTTATTTCAGTATGTAAAAGCTACTAACGCTAAGCTGAGTTTTTTATTTTAAAATGAAGTGAATAAACGGTTAGTAAAATCATTGGTAACCAGTGAGTTGTAATTCCTTCATTCGGTAAATAATATTTCTGAATCATTGGTGTTTTTACGAGTAATTTTTCATTGCACAGGGAGGAAAATATATCTAATTTGATAAGTGATTAGTCATTTGTGCAAGTACTAATTACTGAGAAAATCCAAATCCGTTGACGCCCATGAAATCCAATTTTACACTCTCATTATTACTGACCTGTCTTCTTCCTTTTTTATCCTCCGCCCAACTTTCGAATGGTGGGATCAATGCTTATTTTGGAGTGGATGGAGATACTCGCAGTGACTATGTAAAGTATGGTCCTGCTACCGGATCTATCCTAAGTGATGACTGGTTTTCTTCCCTGCCCTCTTCTTATAACGTAATCGATACATCAGGCGCTTCAGTTTATTTAAGCATTCTTCAGGCAGGTGGAAATATTGGGTTCAACAAAAGAATGTCAGTTCCTCTTTATTCAAAAGAAAACGGGAAATTATGGCTGGATGCAGTATATGGGAGGGATTATATTGGTTCAAATTCATTAATTGATTCCACAGGTTTTACTATTGCCAGTAAAAATGGGGATAATCCTGTCAATTGGATGGGCGGGCAAAAAAACTTTCCTGACAAAGATGATCTAGTAGATGTTTTTGCCCATATGCGTAGGGACGGAACTAATGTGCATGATTCACTTTGGTTTTTCACAGGCGTATCAACTGTAGGCACATCGGGATCCAGGTACTTTGACATCGAACTATATAAAAATAATTTCAGTTACAATGCTGCAAGCGGTAGTTTCTCCAGTGCCGGACCTGATGCAGGCCATACACAATGGATATTTGATGCCAGTGGAAATATCATACAAACAGGAGACATGATCGTTGCTGTTAACTTTACTCCTGGTATTGCTCCTGTCGTAGATCTGCGTATTTGGGTAAGTCAGACGACATATTCATCAATAACACCGGCGTACTTTAGTTTCGGAGCAAATTTTGATGGCGCTACTCCGGCTTTCGGTTATGCGTCTATTTTATCCAAAGCAGGCACAACAAATTTTGGCTCCGGCATATCAAATTATTCAGTAACACCTGCCCAGGATACAACTCTCTCAACTCCTTGGGGGACAGAAAACACCTCTAAGATTTGGGCGACACAATATCAAACATTACAATTTATAGAGGTGGGTTTAAATTTAACAAGAATCGGTTTGGATCCTGCACTTTATACAGCACTTGGTTTAAATCCATGTCAGTCCCTTTTTTCCGATATTTTTTTCAAATCCAGGGCGTCCAATTCATTTGTATCTCAAATGCATGATTTTGTTACACCACTTCAATTCCTCCGAAACCCAGTAATGGATTATTCCTTACGGCCTGATACTTTGCGCTGTAATCGTCCCGTAGGAAATATTCAGATTACCAATAATTCAACGGCAGGAATATACAACTGGACAACAGCCAATGGTAACATTTCCGGTTCTAATAGTGATAGTTCGACTATCAATATAAACAAGCCAGGTACCTATATAGTTTCTGCGTCACCAGCATTGGGTTGCCCCGCAACAAGAAAAGATACTGTTGTTATCCCGATAGATACATTTCCTCCGGTTGCCTCAATTATTGCTGCTATTGGATCTAACTATTCATATCTGCAGTTCTATGGTGGAGATACGGCTGCCAGTAATTATATAACCCCTTTTGGAGGTTCCAAAGGATTATTGTGGAACTGGAGCGGACCGGGAGGATTTGCTTCAACAATACAAAATCCCATCAATGACACGACCTGGGGTACTTACCAGTTGATAGTTACAGAAAAAAGAAATGGTTGTAAGGATACTGCTTTAAAAACGCTGAGTTTTTGGGATTTCGGAACACTTGCCGGAAGATATTTAAATTTAAGCGGGGTTTATAAAAACCAATCCATACAACTTTCCTGGAGTGATAATGTGGCAAGCAATGCTGATTATTACGAAATTGAAAAATCTTCCGCTAACACAGGTTTTAATAAAATCGGAACAGTATTTAATTTAAATAGCAATGAGCTGTCCTCTGTAAACTTCTTCTCATTTACAGATAATAGCCCATACGCAGGCGATAATTATTATAGAATTAAATCCATTTCGAAACAAGGACTTATTTCTTACTCCAATATTGTGGATATTAATGGAAATCCGGTAGACTCCAGGAAAATTTATCTGATAAATAGTTTTGGTGAAGGCAGGGTTTCTCTGGCATGTAATACCGATAAGGATTGCAGTGGAAAAATAGTAATGTACAATGTAATCGGTCAATCACTGGAGTCACAAACTGTGCAATTAAACAAAGGACTAAATATTATTGATCTTCCTGTATTCAATAAACAGAAATCAGAAGTTCTCGTTGTATCCCTGTTTATCAATAATCAATTAGCATTTACGCAAAAGGCATTATTTTAATATTGCATTTAACGATTTTGCAAAGTTCCTGTTAATTAATTTCATAAGTGTTTAAACTGATAAAATAACCCGACCTGGAACGCCCTGTTTTGTATTTTATCTGCACTTCTGATATTATAAATGTTGTTGATCCCCAGGTTATACCTTGCATCGATTCCCAACCCTACCTGAGTTATATAACCTACCCCTATACTCCAGGAAAAATCACCCGTAGTGTAATTACTCTTGATGTCTGTTATTGTGCCCCCCGATTTTTCTTTAGCACTTGCAAGTAATCCCAATTGCGGGCCTGTTTCTAGTCGAAACCCGTTATCAAACATGTATTGCATTAATACTGGCAATACAAGATAATTTAACCTCCATGCAATCTCACCCCCGTCTGTATTTTGTGTGGCGCCCTGGCAGGAATAAGATATTTCAGGTTGAATCGCAAAATTTTTACTCAGATGTATATGTAAAAGTCCTCCCACATATACAGAGGTTCTCGGGTCAAGACTATTTGTGAAATTATTATGCAGGCCGGTCACATTGAGGCCTCCTTTTAATCCAAATTCAGCAGTTTGAGCCTCCGATTTACTGGCAAGGAATAATATAGCTGTAATTGATAGTATGAGTATCTTTTTCATAATGCTTGTTTTAATGAACTATATATGAACCAGATTAAAAATCAATGGCACTTAAACAAAAAGCATACCCGGACAATGGAATAACGTGATTCCAAATATGGATTCCATTCCGGTTATTGGAAAAAAATCGTTTCAAAAATATAAAACAAGGTTGATTTTCAAGGCATTAAGAACGGCATGCTAATGGTTTATCACTAGTTCTATGAAAACAGCGATATATATTTTAAGTGTCTTTTTTTCTCTTTCAGCAGTTGCACAACCGACTGTATCTGGTTATACCACGCCTGCCAAGGACACTGTTATTATTCTTCCAGCGAATTCAATTACTCTGTCTGGCACCGCGGTTCAAGCCAATCCCGGGCATCCGATTTTAGATACCAGCTGGATCAAAACCAGCGGACCGGCTGCTACCATTACCAAGCCATCTAATCATATGACTACAACAGTAACAGGCCTGGTTGCAGGTTCTTATGTATTTACACTAACAGCTACCGATAAGCAAAATTCATCCTCGTCAGCAGTAAAAATAACGGTCATTTCCGGAGTACTTCCAGTGGAGTTTGCATATTTCAATGTTGCCCGAAATGATCGTGGTATACTGGTTAGCTGGCAGACGGATATGGAATCAAACAACGCAGGTTTCATTGTTCAGGAAAGTACGAATGGTTCCGATTTCTTCGATTTAGCCGCCGTTTCTTCACAGGCGAAAGGTGGAAACAGCAGTACACCGCTGACATACAGCTATCAAATTTCTAACAATAACACACAGGCAGATATGCACAGCATATGGATTGTTATGACATTGCTTGCCATGATAGTTTTTATAAGTAAACTAAAAAAGGCATACAAATGCCTGCTATTAGGAATAGCCTGTATGTTTCTTTTTTCATGCAGTAAATCTGTAATAGTGCCTGACAATGCCCCTGCTTCAACCGTAAAAGCCTTTCGCCTGAAACAGATGGACCTGGATAATCATGTAAACTATTCAGAAGTTATAATGCTGAATTAATCAGGGGGTGTAATGATTTTTTTCTGTTTTATTTTTTTCAAACAACCTGTTCTTCAATATTGGGCAGGTTTTCTTCAATCCAACTCTCAGCGTACGCCTTATTCCAGCTGTGTTTCCATCTTCGGTGGCTCCACAACCACATATCAGGATTCGAGCGTATTACTTTTTCCATATAACGGGCATATCGTAAAGTCAGTTCTCCTTCTTTCAGTGACCTGGGATCTTCACATGCAACTTCTAAAACGGCATGATAATATCCACGCTTAGGTTTTACAATATATGTGAACACCACTGGTAAATTACCCATTCTTGCTCCCTTTTCGGGACCTGCCACAAAAGCTGTAGGCCTTCCAAAAAAATTCATCCAGTAAGCATTTTTGAGGTTGCCCGGACTCTGGTCAGCAACAAGGCCCAGGAGATAGCGAGTATCTTTAAATTTTTCCATTGAATTTTTCATATTGCCCGCAGCAATAAATTTACTACCGTGGCGAACGCGCAAATGATACATCAACTTTTCTAATACAGCATTGCTTAGAGGCATATATACTACGAGCAACTGGTATTTTGTGTGGCTGCTCAAAACATGATGACCCCATTCCCAGTTGAATGTATGTCCGAGGTGAAGCTGGCAACTTTTACCACTTTGATATAATGGATCAAGCACTTCCCAGTTTGCAGTTATCCTTTTTTCCAGAAAACGCATGGAAGCGCTTACTAATTTAATGGTTTCTATAAATGAATCAATAAGGTTATGATAAAACGCTTTAGCTATTTTAGTGCGCTCTGCATATGATTTTTCCGGGAAAGCTATTTCCAGATTTTGCATCACTTCTTTCTTACGGTAGCCAATTAAATAATAAACAACCAGGTATATTCCATCAGAAATGATATACAGCATGCGCATCGGAAGCAGGGAGAGCATGTAAAAAAAACCGAATAGAATATAATACATGGGATTCGAATTTACCAAATTAGTATCTCTTACCCCAACAACTCCGGGATATGCTTATCAGTATCATTATTTTTTGCTGTTATCCAAAATCACCCCGGTAATCACCATCAACCGTATTTTACGCAAACGTATTTTCCGCAGGGATTTTTTGCCTCTTAATTAATAAGCGTGATTATTTTTCTACATAAAATTTTAGAAATCAAATTTATTGGGTTAAAAGGGTATTGCATGTTTTTTGCTGCATGAATACAGATCCTTCGGTAATGCCTGACTTCAGCATCTTCGACCTGACAGAATTGTACGATCTTCTCGCTGTGTATACAAAAATATATACAAGGATTCTTTCATTGAATATACCGCCATCAGAGCAATTTTTATATACAAAAGGAATTGTAGAACAACTTCAGTTTGAGGTACATTCACGAATAAAAAAAATTGAACCTGAATCGCAAGGATCGATTGACGACCTGATTCCTGCAATTGCATGAAGTCTGTGTCCAATGGCAGGACAATTGCATAATATAAATACAAGTTTTCAAATCAGCAATTAGTGTCAAGTTTTAAAGTTCGCCCTTCATTTTTATGAGGGGCTTTTATTAATTCCCGGACGACTTCCAAAACCAATTACAAAAGCAATTCCGCTAAACCCAAAAGATTGAATTATGCTTGTCATTTCATTTCCCCTGTTGCCATATGGATCTGCGATTCCACGGGGAATATGAAGAAAAATAAACCAAAGAAAAATCATTGTTCCCAGCAGGCCCGCTACTATTTTTAATTTGATCTTTGCAATGATCGCAACACCCGAACCAATAAGAGCAACACCGGCAAAATCTGTCCAAAAAATATGATTCGGGATCCAGTCGGGTACTAAGGTTGCTACAAACTCACTATATAAGAAGTGGTCAATGCCAAATGCGATCATTGTTATAGAAAAGAAAACCCTGCCAAAAGGAATAAGTTTTTGTAACAGATTGAGCAATTGTGATGCTGGCTGAATAGTAGATGGAGCGTAAGATCCTGCAACGACAAAAGCTCCTCCCGAAAATGCCAGTTCTTTCAAAGCCTTCGTCCAGGAGCCTAGCGCTTTCCAATTGGGGTCAACGAATAGCAGATGTGGCACCTGACAAAATAAAAATAATATCAGGAATATTCCTCCCAAAACGAGTGATACTTCTTTGGACTTTTTTTCCAAAATAATGGATAGACCTGATAATATGAGAATCAGGCACCATACATATTCCAATGCTGTGTGGAATGGAAGCCATGAGGATGCATCGGGCAAAAATACCGGGTCAAAATCACTGTAAAACATACCCTGAATGCCCAGGCCAATGAGGCAAATCCCAAAAGCTGTGCGTCCGGCCCTGACGAGCATTTCCATTTTCTAAAGTTATATAAGTCTTACATATCTCTCATATAAGTAACATATCAAACTCCAAAAAAGAGCTTTTCAGTCTTATTTGCAATCTCCTTCTCATCATCTCACCTGGAAAGAATTCAAAAGCACCTTTGTTCCGTCGGACCAGAAAATGACGTAGACGCCGGGATTAGAATGTATCAGAATCGAACATTCTTCGTATCGAAAATGATCTATTATATTTATTGTCCTTCTCTAACCTGGTATAAGTCAATACGTTTTATATTGGCATTCCTGTTGAGACGTTATTTCAACTCAAATATCAAATAATCAATTATGCTTAAAAGCTATTTAAAATCAGCATGGCGAAGCTTGTGGAATAACAAGCCGACCAGTGGAATAAATATTATAGGTTTATCCGTAGGAATGACAGCAGCAGTATTGATTTTACTTTGGGTCCGGAATGAAATGAGTTTTGATGGATATCATCCCGATGCAGATAAAATATACATGCTCACAGAAAGTCAAAACAATAATCAATGGATATGGGATGGCACACCCCTGCCGCTGGCAGATGCTGCTATAAAAACAATCCCGGAGATTGATAAAATCGCGAGAATACATTCGGGAAACTGGCCTGTATTCAATCTGAATAACAACCCGGTTTACGAAAAAGAATGTGCTTATGTCGACGACGACTGGTTCAGCATATTTCATTACTATTTTATAGAAGGCAATGCAACTTCTTTCGGTGCGAAGCTTAATAGTGTAATCCTGACGGAATCTGAATCAAAAAAATATTTTGGAAACCAAAATGCTCTGGGAGCAACCATCCGGATAGACAGTATGAATTATGAGGTTAAAGCAATTGTTGCAGATCCACCCGTAAATTCCAGTTTTCAATTCAAAGCTTTTATCCCATTAAAAGTATTGCTGCTTGATAAAGACCGTCGGGAAAATGATGAGTCATGGGATAACAATAATTATGTGACTTTCGTAAAATTAAAGAAGGCCGTAAACATACCATTGGTAAACAAAAAACTTACCAGTCTCATTCCTGCTTACAAGGAACAAAATCTTCAAATTGGCAGTATTCCATTAAAAGAAATGCATTTTGAGAGTGATCTGGTAGGTTCCTTTGTTAATCATGGAAACCGAAACACGGTTTATATATTCACTGTGCTTGGCTTCTTACTCCTGTTAATTGCCTGTATCAATTATGTTAACCTCACTACTGCTAAAGCTTCCCTAAGGGCAAAGGAAGTGAGCATAAGAAAGATGATAGGGGCCCGGCGTCTTCACTTGTTTTACCAGTTTATAACAGAATCATTGTTGACCAGTTTTTTAGCGCTGACCACAACAACAATCCTGGTTCAGCTTTGTTTACCATTCTTTGACCTGATCACTTCTGAAACCTTTGTATTGCCATTAACCTCGCCGGATTTATGGAAAGTAATCGGCACTACGCTTGTTGTTTCTGTTTTGCTTAACAGCATTTATCCTGCCATATTATTATCCTCCTTCAAGCCGCTAAATGTTTTCAGGGGACTGACCGTATTAAAAGTAAAGGATGCCAGTTTCAGAAAAGGTCTTGTGGTTTTACAATTCACGATTTCCGTTATTCTGATTGCAGCAAGCATTATCATATACAAGCAAATGCAGTATATACAAAAGTCAAATCCGGGATACAACCGTGCCCAGGTTTTATCAATCCATCTTCCCCCAAGCGTGAGCCAGGATAAGAAAGTGAATGTGATGCAGAATATTAAAGAGGAATTGCTAAAACAATCAGGAATTGAAAATGTATCATTCGCGAATCAATCCATCGTGGATATTGGAAGTATGACTTCCGGAAATGCCGACTGGGATGGGCGTGAATCCACCTTTAATCCGAAAATAAGACAACTTTCGACAGATGCAGATTATCAAAAAACCATGGGCCTGCAAATGAAGGAAGGAAGATGGTTTCAGTCAGGCATCCAAACAGATAAAAACAATGTTGTGCTTAATGAAACAGCTGCAAAAGAATTATCCATTCATTTGCCCTTAGTTGGTCAGCGGTTTACATTCAAGGGGAATACAGGGCAGATTATCGGGGTGGTAAAGGATTTTAATTATCAAAATCTGCGCAATAAAACCGGCCCACTGGTCGCATATATTTCGCCCTTCTGGTACCAGTTGTTTATGATACGTGTAGCACCGGGAAAGGAGTCTGCTGTCTTGCAAAACATTCAAAACGTCTGGAGGGCTTTTTTACCTGACGATCCGTTTGAATACAATTTCCTGGATGAAAGCTTTAATCAGATGTACAAAGGAGATCAGCAAACTTCATCCTTGATTTTTGCGTTCGCTCTCATTGCTGTATTTGTTTCATCACTTGGATTATTCGGATTGGCTGCATTTACGGCTGAACAAAGAATAAAGGAGATTGGAATTCGAAAAACGCTGGGTGCAACGGTAAGCGGGATTGCGACCCTGCTTTCAAAGGACTTTGTGAAGCTGGTTTTTATTGCTATAATAATGGGGGTGCCGATTGCATGGTGGGCAATGAATAAGTGGATAGAGAATTTTGCAAACAGGACTCATTTAAGCTGGTGGATATTTGTTTTGACCGGATTGATTGCAATATTTATCGCGCTGGTAAGTGTAAGTTTTCTTGCGATAAAAGCTGCCATGGCAAACCCGGTAAAAAGTCTGCGTACTGAATAGTCTGACTATGAAGACATATCTGTGGAGGTTATAGTTAATTTGAATTTAGATCGTTTGCCGCTGCAATGATCACGTTTGCAACTGCATCCGGCTGAGATATGAATAATACATGGCTGCCCTTTATTTCAGTAATTTTTGCTCCTGCGCGGCGGTACATGTTCCTTTCTATATCGGGGTTGATGGCTTTATCTTCTGTTGCCACTATTCCATAACTTGGTTTGGTTTTCCAGGCGGCCTCCCTGACAGGTGTTGCAAAACAGGCTCCGAAAATAGGTCCCTGGGAAGCATACATAAAATCGGCATCTTCCTTACTTAAATCAGCCGCAAAGCCTGCATGAAATTTAGATTTATCAAAATATACAACACCTTTTTCATCCGGAGGCAAAATGCCGAATTCAGGGGCTGTCGGGAGCGAGGAAATCCATTGAACTGAGGTCTCTCCTTTATCAGGTTCGAAGGCTGCAATATAAACGAGGGCTGCTACTTTTGGATGCATACCAGCTTCCGTAATCACACTACCTCCCCAGGAGTGACCTACTAAAACCACAGGCCCATCCTGCCGGTCCAGGGCGCGGAATGTGGCGTCGACATCGTCTTCCAGAGATGTAAGAGGATTTTGAACAACAGTGACCTGGAATCCTTTTTTAGTGAGGATTTCATATAACTTTTTGTATCCCGATCCGTCTGCAAATGCGCCATGCACTATTACAATGTTTTTGCTTTTCATTTTTTATGTTTTGAAATTCAAAAGCCAATGACGTGCCATCTCAGTGAATCCTATCAATCAATAAGTTGAAGAACTGAAGAAATTTTATGTCACCATATATGGTGAATTCACATAAAAATTGACGATATTAATAAGAATGTTTTCTATGGATACCCAGCTTTTTCATTCTTGCATTAAGGGTGCTGGGAGGTAAATTCAGAAGTTGGGCTGCGCCTCCGGGACCTGAAATCCGTTCATTGCAGTGCTTCAGAACGGATAGTACATGATCCCGTTGCATTTCGTCAATCGTCTTTACTTTCGAAACTGACTCCTGAAGATTATTTTTATATTTTACATCCGGAAGCCATATTTCATCTATGAAATTGTGTTTCGCAAGTAATACAGTTCTTTCCAACAGGTTTTGTAATTCACGAATATTCCCCGGCCATGAATACGCAATTAATTTTTTCATCTGAGGATCACTGATGCCTGAAATCGATTTCTTTGCTTTCTCAGAAAATATTTTTATAAAATGACTTACCAGCAACGGTATGTCTTCCTTTCGCTCCCTTAGCGGAGGTAAATTTATCGGGAATACATGCAATCTGTAAAACAGATCCAATCTGAATCGTCCTTCATCTATCTCCTTTTCCAGGTCACGGTTTGTTGCTGCAATTATACGGACATCTGTTTTCAATGTTGTATTCGATCCTATTCTCTCGAATTCTTTTTCCTGCAAGACCCTAAGTAATTTAACCTGCATATCAGCAGGCATATCTCCAATTTCATCCAGGAATATCGTGCCCCCGTTTGCCTTTTCAAATTTTCCGATTCTTTTTTCAAATGCACCGGTAAACGATCCCTTTTCATGTCCAAATAATTCAGATTCTATTAAGTTATGCGGTAAAGAACTACAGTTTACTTTAACGAATTCCTTATCTCTGCGTAGAGATAAACGGTGAATTGCATTCGCTATGCCCTCTTTACCGGTACCGCTTTCGCCGAGAATGAGAACAGAAGTATCGAATGGTGCTACCAGTCCGATGGAATCAAATATCTTCTGCATCCGGGAGGTTTTTCCCACAATGCCTTCAAGAACTTTAGTTTTTTGAATTGCTGATTCATCGTTAGCCTCAAATAAGTATTTCTTATCAGGGCGGGAATTTACTTTTTTATCAATGGAAGTTTTGGAGGATTTGAATTTCGATTGTGCTTTCAGTTCCCAGCGATAATGAGCCATGTCCAGTGCAACAAGCAAATCCTTTTTCCGGATTGGCTTTACCACAAATCCATAAGGTTGCGTTCTTTTTGCAATTTCCATTATTTCAGGATCATAATTTGCAGACAAATACACGAAGGGAATATCTTTTTCATTTAACTCATAAGCAAGATTTAGTCCTGATAAATTTCCTTTGAGAAAAATGTCAATCAGGACCATACGGGGCTTTTGCTGTTTGACAAGTTCAAGCGCGCGATTTACAGAGGGTGCAATTCCGCAAAATTCATACCCGGCCTGTTCTATTGTTAACCGGATATCTTCGGCTACAACCAGCTCATCTTCCACAATCAGGATTTTTTCACCCATATAAAAATGTTGAAACTAATTGTCATTTATAATCTGCTGAAATGCTGGTTAATTTCCAGCTTTCAAGTTCTGTGGACATTGCTGCTAATTTTACTGATACACGGTTGAATGCATCCCTTCCCAAATAGAGATGAAGCGGGGGATCTTCTTTATCAGCAAGTCCGATTAATATTTCAGAAGCCTTTTCGGGATCACCAGGCTGCTGGCCATTATTTGACATATAGCGCTTCTGCGTGTCTTTGACAGCCTTGTAACCATCAAGTTTACTTTCTATATAAGCCAGAGAATTTTTACTTAAAAAGCCGGTTCGAAATCCCGATGGCTCGACTACAGTAACCCTGATCCCAAATTCTTTAACATCCAATGCGATCACTTCGGAAAAAGCGGCTACCGCGGCCTTGGTAGCCGAATAAACGGACCAGCCCGGAGCACCTACAAAACCGGCCACTGAACCGATATTAATAATATAACCCGATTTTTGACTGCGCATGACCGGCAGGACACTCTTAACCACATCCATTGTTGCCAACACATTAACATTAAAAATGTTCCTGATATCCTGTTCTCCTGTTTCTTCTAATGTTCCGGCCATTCCGTATCCCGCGTTGTTAACCACCACATCAATCCGCCCGAATGTTGCGAGCGTTTTTTGTATAGATTCATCAATGCAATCCAGGTTGTTCAAATCGACAGCTAACGGGAGAAAACGATTCTTATCTATCAGACCAACCACCTGACTCAGCATATGTACATCGCGGGAACTTGCAGCAACACAATAACCATTTTCAAGTAGTCTTTTTACAAGGACGAGTCCCAGTCCCTGGGAAGCCCCTGTTACGTACCACACTTTTGAAGTGTTCATGATATTATTTTTAAAGCTTTTTATTCAGTGCCCATCTTAAATTTTTGAATGTTCAAAGTATCCAGTTGTTTCTTCAATCAAAGATCTCATCAGTTCAGCAGCTTTTGTATGTTTAAGTGCCGGCGCTATCTGGCCACTCCAAAATAAGATCATGTCCCATTTTTCCTGGTCAATCGCAGCCTTCCTTAAATGCGACATAAACTGCGACTGAAACGGGAAAGGGAGAAAGCAATTTTCCTTATGCTTCATCTCTCTTGCAATGCGGTTGGTTATTCCTCTGCCCAGTCTCCCGGTAAATGCTCTCGATAAGCTGGTATATTTAGTTGCATCAGAAAACAGCATTCGTTTGTGAATGGCTGTGGCATTGGATTCATCGGTTGCCAGGAATGCAGTACCTATCTGAACAGCATCAGCACCAAGAGCTAACGCTGCAGCAATGGCATTTCCTTTTGCAATACCTCCTGCAGCGATAACCGGCACTTTTACTTTTTCTTTAATCAGTTGGAGTAATACAAACGTTCCGGTTGTTGATGACTCTGCCGTTGTAAGGAATGATGGGCGATGAATCCAATGCCACAGCCATTCACAAACGAATGCTGTTTTCTGATGCAACT